>NZ_JBEZKZ010000018.1:0-109916 GCF_040651895.1 Streptomyces sp. NPDC048352 | reverse complement strand
CCCGCCGCGGGGGTCGCCGCCGCGCCCCCCGCCCCCCCGCCCCGGGCGCCGCCCCCGCCGGGGGGCGGCGCGGGCGCCGGCGGGGCCCCCCCGGCCCCCCCCCCCCCCCCCGGCCGGGGCGGCGGCTTCCGCCGCGGCGGTGGTGTGGCCGAGCCGCCCGGGGGCATGCGCAGGGCATGGCCGTGATCGTCGGCACCTCCGGGTGGCAGTACCGCGACTGGTCGGGCGTGCTCTACCCGCCGGACCGGCCCCAGCGGCTGTGGCTGGAGGAGTACACGCGCCACTTCCCCACCGTGGAGAGCAACAACGCCTTCTACCGGCTGCCGTCGCCCGAGACGTTCGCCCAGTGGCGCGACCGCACTCCGCCCGGCTTCGTGATGGCCGTGAAGGCCAGCCGCTTCCTCACCCACATCAAGCGCCTGCGCGACCCGGCCGAGCCGGTCCACCGGCTCATGGCGCACGCCGCCTCCCTCGGGGACCGGCTCGGCCCCGTCCTGCTCCAGCTCCCGCCGACGCTGAAGGGCGACCCGGAGGCGCTCGACGCCTGCCTGGCCTGCTTCCCCGCCGGTACGCGCGTCGCCGTCGAGCCCCGGCACGACTCGTGGTGGACCCCGGCCGTGCGGTCGGTGCTCACCGAGCGCGGCGCCGCCCTCTGCTGGGCGGACCGCGGGTCGCGGCCGGTGACCCCGCTGTGGCGCACCGCCGACTGGGGCTACGTGCGCTTCCACGCGGGCCGCGCCCGCCCCTGGCCGCGGTACGGCCGCACCGCCCTGCGCACCTGGGCGGAACGGATCGCCGACACCTGGCCCCGGGAGGCGGACGTCTTCGCCTACTTCAACAACGACCCCGGCGCGGCGGCGGTGACCGACGCGCGGGTCTTCGTACGGCTGGTGGCCAAGCCGTAGACCGGCGTGTGGCGGCTCGTGTCCCTCAGCCGGCCGGAACGGCCGTGTCCGGGTGCGGGAGCGTCGCCCCGCCCCCGGCGCGCACGGCCAGCAGGACCGCGTCGTGCAGGGTGCGGCTGGCCTCCTCGCTCGGACAGGGGACGGGGCTGCCCGACAGCGTGAACCACTCCGTACCGCCGCTGTGCTGCACGGCGACGTGGGCCAGGCCGTCGGCCTCGGTCCAGGTCGTGTGGACGTCGAGCTCACCGGTCAGGACGCCCGCGTCGGCGGTTCTGGCGCCGCCCCGTCCGGCGTAGATGCCACAGGTGGTCCATGATGCCCAGCTCATCCGGCCTCCAGGATCGGTCGGTCCCGTAAACGCACGGGACATCGGTGGGTCTGGGGTGATACCCACCGTTGAGGACCGTTATACCCGGCTATCCACCGAATTTTATCCGGCGTACCCTTTACGGCCGCGTGGCGGTGACCAGGTAGTAGTCCAGCAGGCGCTGCTCCCAGGCGGCCCGGAAGTTGCGCGGCCAGGTCCCCGGCTCCCAGTGCCTGGCGAGCCAGCCGTCCCAGCCGGGCCAGACCTCCGCGCCGATGGAGACCGTCCGCACGCCGACGAGACCGGCGTCGGTGAACGCGTCGGCCAGCTGCCCCACGGGCCGGGCGATGTCCAGGCCGCTGGCGAACGTCTGGAGCAGCCCGGCAAGCCGGTCGGCGGGCGCGGGAGCGCCGTCCACGGTGAAGAAGCTGGCGACCGCGACCCGTCCGCCCGGCCGCAGCACCCGCGCCGTCTCCCGGGCGAACGCCGCGAGGTCGGGGAAGTGCTGGGCCGCCTCGACGCTGTAGAGGCAGTCGAACCGCCCGCTGTCGAGCGGCAGGCTCTCGGCGGCGCCCAGGACGAAGCGCAGCCGGTGCGGCTCGGCCTCCAGCAGGGCGGCGTTGACGTCGCGGGCCCGCTGGAGCTGCTGGGGGTGGACGTCGACACCGGTGATCCCGGCGGGTCCGTACTCCTCCAGGGCGAGCGCGCAGCCCAGGCCGAGGCCGCAGCCCACTTCCACGGCCCGCCCGCCCCGGGGAGCGGCGGCGTCCAGGACGTGCCGGTAGAGGTCGCGCTCGCTGCGGAGCCGGTCGCCCTCCGACAGCGGGCCTTCGAGGTCGACGGCCTTCCAGTAGCCGAAGTTGATGAACCCTCCGCAGAACACGGGAACGGAACTCAGATCGGCCGGTCCGTACGTCTCCCACACCGCGGGCCGCACGACCGGAGCGGGCTGCCGCCGGTGCTCAGCTGCCACTGCCCCTCCACCTCCCTGACGCGGAGGACGCCCGCCCCCGGCCGCCCCCAGTGTGGCCCCGGCGGCCGCGTCGCGACAGACCGCCCCGCCCGGGGCGGGGGGTCAGCCGCCGGTGCGGGACGGGGCGAGGAGCACGAAGTCGGCGTTCGACGGGTCGAGGCAGACGGCGAGACGGCCGACGCCCTCCACGTCCTGCGGGCCCATCTGGACGGTGCCGCCGTTCCCGGTGACCGCCGCCACGGCGGCGTCGCAGTCGGCCACGGCGAAGACGGGGTGCCAGTACGGGCGGCCGTTCGCGAGGGAGAGGTGGTCCGCGGGCATCTCCATGAGACCGCCGTGCATGCGCTCCTCGGGAAGGTCCGCCGGGGTGATGAGCGCGTAGGCGCCCCCGCCCCCGGGCAGCTCCATGTCGCTGAACCGCCAGCCGAGGACGCCCCCGTAGAACTCCTTCGCCGCCGCGGCGTCACTCGTGTACAGCTCGGTCCAGCACAGCGAACCCGGCTCGTCCACCAGCTCGACGCCCGTGTCCGTGCCCGGCTGCCAGACGGCGAACTGTCCCCCGAGGGGGTCGCTGTACTGCGCCATCCGGCCCCACTCGTCCAGGTCCAGGGGAGCCACCCGGACCGTGCCGCCCGCCCGCTCCACCGCCCGGGTGGCGGCGTCCGCGTCGGTGACGTGGTAGTAGATCATCCAGGCCGGCCGGGCGCCCTCCTCGGTGAGCTTGCCGAGCCCGGCGACGACCTTCCCGTCCTTGCGGAACATCCCGCCGTCCATGGCGCCCATGGGCTCGTACTCCCATCCGAGGACGGCGCCGTAGAAGGCCGCGGCGGACCGGACGTCCGGGGCGCCGAGGTCGAGCCAGCAGGGGGAGCCGGGGACGAAATCGGTGGTGATCATGAAAGTGGCCTTTCGCGGGTCCTGAACGGTCCCAGCCTGGCACCGACGACCGCCCCCCGCCCGTCGGCCTCCCCTCCCGGCCTGGTCAGGACGCCCCGCGGGACGCGTACGCGCGGACGTCCGCGTCGGGGTCGGCCGCGGCCGCGGCCAGCGCGGTGCGGGCCTGCGGCACCTCGCGGTGCGGGAGGAGGGACAGCACGGCGGCCTTGCGGACGTCCGCGTTCGGGTCGGCCAGGGTCCTGGCCAGGGCGGGGACGGCCTGCGCCGGCGCGGCGGCGCGCAGGGCGGCCGCGGCGCCGGCCCGCACCTGCCACGCCGGGTCCCCGAGCGCGGCCTCGGCCCGCGCGGCGTACCCGGGCGGGCACCCCGTGGCGGCCAGTGCGCCGAGGGCAGCGCCGCGGACCAGCGGGTCGGGGTCGTCCAGCAGGGGGTCGAGGGGCGAGGGGGCCGGTTCGCGGACGGCCGCGAGGGCGCGGGCCACCGCGACGCGGACCTCGCGGGCGGGGTCGGCGGCCGCCCGCGCCAGTTCCGCCACCGCGTCCACCGAGACCAGGGCCCGGACGGCGGTGATGCGGACCTCGACGTCGGTGTCGGCGAGAGCGGCCCCGTACACCCCGCCGTCGCCCAGCCGCAGCGTCCGCAGCACCTCCAGCGCGGCCGCCCGCACGGCCGGGTCGCCGACGCCCAGCGCCGCGCGCAGCCCGGCCGCCAGCTCCGGCTCGGCGGGCAGCACCTCGACCAGCTCGCGCAGCGCGGCCGCGGCGGCGGCCCGGACCTCGGGCGCCGGGTCGCGCAGGCACGCGGCGAGCGCGGGCCCGGCGCCGTCCGGCACGGTCTCGCCGAGGACGGCCACCGCGGCCGCCCGCACCCCGGGATCGGCGTGGGCCACGTAGGGCCGCAGCGCCTCCAGGCCGGGGGCCTCCTCGGCGAGGGAGAGCAGGCGCAGCAGGGCCGGACCGGGCGCGGCGACCCCACCGGACCCCGTCGGAGCCGCAGCCGCAGCCGTCGGAGCCGCAGCCGCCGGGCGGGCCGCCGGAGCGGCGTCCCGGGGACCGGCCGTGGCCACCGGCACCAGCGCGACCTCGCCCAGCCACCGTTCCGGTCCCGCCTCCGGGGCGAACCCGTCCACCGGGACCGTGTACGGCTCGACCGGCCGCGCGGTGAACTCCATCGCGCCCGACGGCGACTTGCGCAGGTCGAGGTGGTGCAGCCAGCCCGCGTCGTCCTGCTCCGGGTGGTCCGTCCGCTCGTGGTACAGGCCCCAGCGGGACTCCGTGCGCGCCAGCGAGGCCCGGGCGGCCATCTCCGCGCAGTCCCGGATGAAGGTGACCTCCGCGCACCGCATCAGCTCGTGCGCGGTGCGCGCCCCCATCCCGGCGATCTCCCCCGACATCCTGGTGAACGCCTCCACGGCCAGGGACAGCCGCGCCCCGGACTTCGGCGGCGCCACGTAGTCGTTGACGAACCGCCGCAGCTTGTACTCCACCTGCGGCTGCGGGGGGCCGTCCGGGTTGCGCAGCGGCCGGTAGACGAGCTCGTGGGCCGCGGCGAGCTGGTCCCGGGGCAGCTCCCCCCCGTACGCCCGGTACTGCGCGGCGTCCTCGCCGGCCAGGTCCCCGAAGACGAACGCGCCGATCATGTAGTTGTGCGGTACGCAGGCCAGGTCGCCGGCCGCGTACAGCCGGGGCACGGTGGTGCGGGCGTGGGCGTCCACCCGGACCCCGGAGGCGGAGTGACCGCCGCACAGCCCGATCTCCGAGATGTGCATCTCGATGTCGTGGGTGCGGTAGTCGTGGCCGCGGCCCTCGTGGAACGTGCCGCGGGTGGGCCGCTCCGTCGTGTGCAGGATCGATTCGACCGCGGCGACGGTCTCCTCGGGCAGATGGCTGAGCTTGAGGTACACCGGGCCCCGGTCGGAGGCGAGTTCGGCCGCGAACTCGGCCATCATCTGCCCCGACCAGTAGTCCGACTCGACGAACCGCTCGCCGTGCCGGTTCACCTGGTAGCCGCCGAAGGGGTTCGCGACGTACGCGCAGGCCGGCCCGTTGTAGTCCTTGATCAGCGGGTTGATCTGGAAGCACTCGATCCCGGTGAGCGCGGCCCCCGCGTGGTAGGCCATGGCGTAGCCGTCACCGGCGTTCGTGGGGTTCTCGTACGTCCCGTACAGGTAGCCGGAGGCGGGCAGCCCGAGCCGGCCGCAGGCCCCGGTGGCCAGGATCACCGCGCCGGCCCGTACGGTGACGAACGCCCCGGTGCGGGTGTCGAACCCCGCCGCGCCGATGGCCCGCCCGTCGTCGGGGTGGGTGAGCACCCGGACCGGCATCACCCGGTTCTCGATCCGGATCCGCTCGCGCATCTCACGGCGCCGCAGCTGCCGGTACAGCACCTTCTTGACGTCCTTGCCCTCCGGCATCGGCAGGACGTAGGAGCCGGAGCGGTGCACCTGGCGGACCGCGTACTCGCCGTGCTCGTCCTTCTCGAACTTCACGCCGTACGACTCCAGGCGCTGGACCATCGCGAAGCCGCGGGTCGCGGTCTGCCGGACGGTGGACTGGTCGACGATGCCGTCGTTGGCGCGGGTGATCTCCGCGACGTAGTCGTCCGGTTCGGCGCGGCCCGGGACGACCGCGTTGTTGACCCCGTCCATGCCCATGGCGAGGGCCCCGGAGTGCCGCACGTGCGCCTTCTCCAGCAGCAGTACGTCCGCGCCGCGCTCGGCGGCGGTCAGCGCGGCCATCGTGCCGGCGGTGCCGCCGCCGATGACGAGGACGTCGCAGGACAGCTCGGTCGCGTCGGCGAGGTCGGGGACGGCGAGGTCGGGGAGGGCCGGGGGAGCGTCCACCTTGGTGTCCACGGGGGTGCCTTTCAGAGGGATTCGAGAATGCGGCGGCGCAGTGCGGCCGTGGCCGGGGCGTGCTGCGCGTCGCGCCGGCGCGGATGCGGTACGTCCAGCACCCGTCCGGAGTCCAGCAGGGCGACCCGGTCGCCGAGGTGGAGGGCCTCGTCCACGTCGTGGGTGACGAAGACGACGGTCGCGCCGGTGCCCCGCAGGATGTCCACCAGCAGGTCCTGCATGCCGGCGCGGGTGCGCGCGTCGAGCGCGCCGAAGGGCTCGTCCATCAGGACCGCCCGGGGCCCGCCGGCCAGCGCGCGGGCCAGCTGCACGCGCTGCCGCTGGCCGCCGGAAAGCTGGTGCGGCAGCTTCTGCGCGTGCCCGGCCAGCCCGACCCGGTCCAGCCAGGCGGCCGCGGACCGGCGCCGCTCGGCCCGGGGGACCCGCCGGATCGCCAGCGGCAGTTCCACGTTGGCGCGGACCGTGCGCCAGGGCAGCAGCGCGTCGTGCTGGAAGACCAGTGCCCGGTCGCGGCCGGGCCGGGTGACCGGCTCACCGTCCTGCGTGACCCGCCCGTCCAGCGGGGGGAGCAGTCCGGCGAGGGTGCGCAGCAGGGTCGACTTCCCGCAGCCGGAGGGCCCGACCACGGTCAGCAGTTCGCCCGGGGGGATGCGCAGGGTGACGGGGTCCGGCAGGACGGCGCCGCCGGGGTGGCCGAGCCGTACGCCGAGCAGGGCGAATTCGGCGCCGGCCGGCAGGGGAGGGGCGGGCGGGGCGGTGGTGGTGCTCACGGGACGGGCTCCTTACGGGGGACGGCGGTACGGGGCGCCGGCGCCCCGGCGGCGGAACGGCCGGCCCCGCGGTCCGCCGGACGGCGTGTCCCGGCGGACGCCCGTACGGCCGGGCGGGGCAGCCAGGCGGTGGCGCGGCGGCCGAGCAGCTCCACGGCGGTGGAGGTGAGCCAGCCGAGGGCGCCGATGGTGGCCATGCCGACGAACACGCCCGGGTAGTCGACCACCGTGTAGTCCTGCCAGGTGCGGTAGCCGACCCCGTACTCGCCGGAGATCATCTCCGCGGAGATCACGCAGATCCACGCGACGCCGATGCCCACCGACAGGCCGCCGAAGACGCCCGGCAGGGCGCCGGGCAGCACCACCGAGAACAGCACCCGCGACCGTCCGCCGCCCATCGTCAGCACGGCCTCCTCCCAGACGGGGCTGAGCGCCCGGACCGCGTGCCGGGTCGAGACCACCACCGGGAAGAAGGCCGCGGCGAAGGTGATGAACACGATGCCCTGCTCGTTGGTGGGAAGCAGCAGGATGGCGACCGGTACCAGGGCGATGGCCGGCACCGGGCGCACCACCTCCACCAGCGGGCCCAGCAGGTCGGCAGCCCACCGGGAGCGGGCGACGGCCGTGCCGGCCGCCACCCCCAGCACGGCGGCCAGGACGAAGCCCGCCCCGATCCGGCGCAGGCTGTGGCCCAGGTCCTGCCAGTACGCGCCGGTGCCGAGCCGGTCGGCGAAGGCGGAGGCCACCTCGCCGACCGTCGGGAACTGCTCGAAGCGGAGCCACAGGTTCACGTCCAGGGAGGTCAGCAGCTGCCACAGCCCGAGGGCCGCGGCCAGGGAGGCGGCGCGCAGCAGCCGGCGGCCCGCGCTCATGAGGCCGGGCCCGCGGCGGAGGCCAGGCCCACCGCCTCCTCGTAGCCGACGGCCCGTGCTCCGGCGTGCTGTGCCACGTAGCCCTTCGCGCCGGCCGGGGTGAGGAAGGCGCGCAGCTCGGAGCCGTCCGCCACCCACACCGCCTTGTCGGCGAACCACAGCGTGCCGGTCAGCGCGTCCGGCACGTAGGCCGCCCGCACGTCGGCGCCCTTGGCGGCCTTCAGCAGCTCCCTCGGGCTGTCGAAGGAGGCCGTGGTGTCCTGGCCCTTCAGCCACAGCTCGGGCCTGGCCGCGGCCGCCTTCGGATAGGCCGCGTCCCGCACGGCCCGCTCCAGCGGAGCCGGGTCGACGAAGGCG
This sequence comes from Streptomyces sp. NPDC048352, assembly GCF_040651895.1. Lineage (NCBI taxonomy): Bacteria > Bacillati > Actinomycetota > Actinomycetes > Kitasatosporales > Streptomycetaceae > Streptomyces > Streptomyces sp. NPDC048352. Next base: position 101,981 of record NZ_JBEZKZ010000018.1, on the reverse strand, counting down.
TCGACGTCGACGTCGCCCACCAGCCCGGCCGCCTTCAGCACCGGCACGTCCTCCTTCAGCGCGGCGATCAGCTCCGGCCGCAGCGCCGGGTCGAAGGCGGCGATGCCGTTCGCGCCGTTGTAGAGGTACACCACCTCGGCCGGCAGCCCGGTCTCCTTGGCCACCGACTCCGCGGCGGCTACCGGCCGCGTGCGCAGGTAGTCGGTCGCCCGGCGCTGCGCCTTCAGGAAGTCGTCGAGCACCCCGGGCCGCTCACCGGCGAACTTCCGCCGGACGGTGACCCCGTGGAAGGTCGGCAGGTTCAGCTCGGCCCCGTCGTACACGGCTTTCGCCCGGCCCTCGAAGGCCAGCTGTCCGGGCCAGGCCACGAACTGCGACAGCGCGTCGGCACTGCCCGCCTGCAGGGCCGAAGCGCCCACGCTGGGCTGCTGGTTGAGCTTGTGGATGCCCTTCTCGGGGTCGATGCCGGCGCGCTGCAGGGCCCGGGTGAGGGTCCCGTCGGCGGCCGAGCCGACGCTGGTGGACACCTTCCTGCCGCGCAGGTCGGCCAGCGACTCCAGCTTCGAATCCGGCGCGACGACCACCGTGTTGAGGCCCCCGCGCAGGTTGTAGCCGGTGACGGACACCAGCGCGGTCGGCTGCTTCAGCTCCTTGCCCCGGGCGGCGTTGAGCAGCAGCGGGAAGTCGCCCATCGAGCCGATGTCGATCTTCCCCGCGGTCATCTGCGCGGTGATGGGGGCACCGGTCGCGTAGTCCTGCCAGTCGACCCGGTACGTCACCCCCTCCGTCCTGCCGCGCGCCGCCAGCTCCTCCTCGAAGTAGCCGAGGGAGCGCAGCAGGGTGCCCGCGGTGACCGTGTTGATGGTCTTGGACTGGTAGCCGACGGTCACCGTGACCGTCTTCGTCGGGCCGCCGCCCGCCCCGCCGCCGGCGCCGCCGCAGGCGGTGGCCAGCGGGAGCAGCAGGGCGGCCGACAGGGCGGGGGTGGCGAGTCTGCGGCGCATCGCGAGGGGGCCTCTCATCGGAGCAGGTAGGGCATGTTGACGGTCACCGCGCCGGTGGGGCAGCGCGCGGCGCACGGGCCGCAGTACCAGCACTCGTCCACGTGCATGTAGGCCTTGCCGTTGTCCTCGCGGATCGCGAGCGAGTCGAGCGGGCACATGTCGACGCAGAGCGTGCAGCCGTCGATGCACCGCGACTCGTCGATGGTCACGGGCACGTCGGCGCGCTGGGGTACCAGGGGCATGGCTTCTCCAAGGACCCGCGGGAGCGGGAAGAGGGGCGGGGGATCGGGGGCGCGGCGCCGTTCACGGGGAGCGGCGCAGCACGCCGCTCATGGTGATGCGGTCGCCGCGGAACCGGATGAACTCGAGGTCCACCGGCCGGCCGTCGGGCAGCCGGGTCAGTCGTTCCAGCATGAGGACGGCGGCACCGCGCGGGGCCTGGAGCACCGCGGCGGAGTGCGCATCGGCGTTGACGGCCTCCAGGGTGATCTCCGCATGGCCCAGCGGGCCGCCGGTCAGCGACTCCAGGAGCCGGAACACGTCCGTGTTCTCCAGGTCGCAGCCGAGCAGTTCACCGCCGATGTCCATGGGGAGGTAGGACAGGTCCAGGGACAGCGGCAGGCCGTTCAGGCGGCGCAGCCGCTCGATACAGAGCACGTCGGTGTGCTCCGGCAGGCCCAGCCGGTGGGCCACCGGCCCGGGAGCGGTCACGGGCCCGACGGTACGGACCTCGTTGGTGACCCGGCCGTGTTCGTGCAGGGTCTCGGCCAGGCCCTGGAGGCGCTCCAGACCGTGCGGGTACTTCTCGCACACCACCACCGTGCCGACACCCGGCTGACGGTCGATCAGCTGCTCGGCGCGGAGCAGGCCGAGGGCCTGCCGGACGGTGTTGCGGCTGGCCCGGTAGTCGGCGGCGAGGGCGTCCTCCAGGGGCAGGACCCCGCCGGGGAAGCCGCCCGCCAGGATCTGGTGGCGCAGCAGGTCGGCGAGCTGCCGGGCCTGGTCCGCACGCAGCCGCCGGCGGAGCGCTGCGGCGACCGGGCGGGTGGCGGGGGCGGGTTCGGCTGGCATGCGACGGAACGTACCGGGAGAGCCGCCCCGGTGGTGTTGCCGCAGTATTGCGCCACCTGACGCCCCGCTGGTACCGCGCTGACCTGCGGTTTTCCTGGAGGAACGACAAGATCCGCCACTACGGTGCCCATCATGTGGACCGGCGCGCGCCCACGATGCGAACGTCGGGCCCGACGCCCCCGCGCCGGGCCCGTCCGGCGGCCTCGTGCGGGGACCGGGTGGCCCGGTTCGCCGGGCTCGCCTATCCGCCGAGGGCGGGCAGGACCTTGTCGCGGTAGGCCTCGAAGAAGGCCTGCTGGTCGGGGCCGATCTGGCCGACGTACACCTCCGCGAAGCCCGCCTCCACGTAGGCGCGGACGGCCTCCACGTGCTCCTCCACGTCGGGGCCGCAGGGGACGCTGTCGGAGACCTGGTCGCGGGTCACGAGCTCGCTCGCCTGCTCGAAGTGGGCCGGGGTCGGCAGGATCTGGTTCAGCTCGCCCGGCAGCTGCTCGGTGGGCCACAGGCGGTGCACGGTCTCGACGGCCTTCTCCCGGTCCTCGCCCCAGCACACCTTGAGGCCGCCGATCACCGGCTTACCGCCGCCCCCCGCGTCCCGGAAGCGGCCGATGGCCTCCTCGTCCGGGCCCATGGTGACGAACCCGTCGCCGATGCGTCCGGCGAGCTCCGCCGCCTTCGGGCCGAAGCCGGAGACGTGGATGGGCAGCCGGCCGTGCGGCGCGGTGTACAGGCGGGCGTTCTCCACCGTGTAGTGGCGCCCCCGGTGGGTGACCTGACGGCCCGTGAAGAGCCTGCGCATCACCTCCACGGCTTCCTCCAGCATCTCGGCGCGCTCGTCGAACGCCGGCCACCGGTCGCCGAGGATGTGCTCGTTGAGGGCCTCGCCGGTACCCACGCCCAGCGCGAACCGGCCTTCGAGCAGTCGGCTCGACGTCGCCGCGGCCTGGGCCGTCACCGCCGGGTGCAGGCGCATGGTGGGGCAGGTGACCAGGGTGGTCACCGGCAGCTCCACGGTCTGGGAGATGGCTCCGATCATCGACCAGACGAGCGGGCTGTTGCCCTGCGCGTCGTTCCACGGGTGGAAGTGGTCGGAGATCGCCAGCCGGGTGAACCCGGCGTCGGCGGCCCGGCGGGCCTGCTCCAGGAGCTGGCCCGGGGTGAACTCCTCACAGGCCAGGAAGTAGCCGAACGCGGTCATCGGTCTCGTGCCTCCAGGGAGGGGAAGTGACGTGGGCCCCGCGGTCGGCGCGTGCCCCCGGCACCGGTGGACAAACATCGGTACGCCACCACGCCCCCCACCCGGGGTGCCGGGCGCGGGCGCTCGCACCGGTGGCCTCGGCGGTGTGCGGGGGAGTGGCGCGCGACGGTCGCGTGCGGTCCGCCCGTGCGCCGGGCGGATCCTCCCGCGCGTCCGGGGCGGGCCGCGGCCCCCCGTCAGGCCTGCCGGAACCGGTCGCGGTGGGCCGCCAGCCAGGTGGCGAAGTCCTGGAGCGCCGGGTTGATGCGGCGGACGGCCTCCAGGTCCCGGGCGCCGGTGAAGGAGGCCTCGCAGTCGGCGTAGAACTGGAACATGTTCCCGGCCTCCTCGGCGCCGGGGAAGCCGAGGGCGCGGAACGCGTCCGGCGTCAGCGGCCGGTACCGGACCGGCCGGCCCAGCGACTCGGTGAGGGCCGAGGCCATGTCGGCGACCCGCAGGTGCTCGCCGGCGATGCTGATGGTGGCGGCGACGTAGTCGGCGCCCCCCTTGAAGACGGCGTGCGCGGTCTTCCCGATGTCGTCGACGGCGATCCCGGAGAGCCGTTTGTCACCCATCGGGAAGACCAGGTCCAGGCCGCCGTCCTCCGCCTCCTGCGGCGCGAAGGAGCCCAGCAGGTTCTCCCAGTAGAACGTGGCCCGCAGGAACGTCACGGGCACGCCCGCGTCGAGGAAGTACTGGTCCGCCTCCGCCTTGCCGTCGAAGTGCGGGACCTTGTACTGCCCCTGGAGCGTCGGCATCCGGGGGTCGTCGACCGGGATGCAGTGGCGCGTGTCCTCCAGGGTCGACCAGATCGCGTGCTGCACGCCGGCGTGCCCGGCGGCCCGGGCGAGCGCCGCCGCCTGCCGCTTCTCGTGCGCGGCGTCCATGTCCTCCCAGAAGTTCGTCACCAGGAACGCCCCGTACGCCCCCTCGAAGGCGGCGGCCAGGCTCGCCTCGTCGTCCAGGTCGCCGCGGACCACCTCCGCCCCGAGCCGCACCAGCTCCCGCGCCCGTTCCGAGTCGGGGTGGCGCGTCACGGCGCGCACGGCGAAGTCCCCGTCCCGCTCCTCGAGCAGGGACCGGGCGAGGGCGCCGCCCTGCTGCCCGGTCGCGCCGAACACGGTGATCGTCCGCTTCCCGGTCATCGCCAGCCACCCACTCCCGCACGCACTTTCCGCGCCCCTCCGAGGACGCTTCCGCTGCGAAACCTACGGGCGGCGGCCCGGCCGCGACCGGCGCCACACGCGGGCCGCGCCCATATGGCCCTGGTGACGTCCCGCACCCGCACCCCGCGCGGCGGCCGGGCGGTGCCGCCCAGCCCAAGCCAATGGTGCTATCTTCATTGGCACCATGCTGCTGAGACTGAACACCGCGGAACGCCTCCCCCTGCACGAGCAGGTGGCGGGCGCGATCCGGCGGGCCGTGGCCGAGGGGGAGTGCGCGCCGGGTGACCGGCTGCCGTCCGCGCGGGACCTCGCGTTGGCGTTGGACGTCAACGTCAACACGGTCCTGCGCGCCCTGCGCGGCCTGCGTGACGAGGGGCTGCTGGAGTTCCGGCGGGGGCGGGGCGTGACCGTGGCCGCCGGGGCGGACCGCCGGTCGGAGCTGCTCGGCCGGGTGCGCGAACTCGTCGCCGACGCGGCGCACCTGGGCTACGGCAGGGCCGAACTCATCGAGATGATCAGGGGGTTGCCGTGAACGACCTGAACGAGCCGAACGACCTGAACGACCCGACGGGGCGCCCGGCCGTGGGATGGCGGGGGGCCGCCCTCTGGGCCGCCGGGATCTCCGCCGTGCTCGTCGCCCTGCCCTGGGCCGCGCGGGGGCGGCTGCCGGAGCGTCTGGCGACCCACTGGAGCGGGGTCTCGGGCGCACCCGACGGCTCGATGCCGATGTGGGCCGCCGCGCTCGTGCCCGCCCTGGTCTGGACGGCCCTGGTCCTGCTGACCGCCGGTATCGCGCGGTGGGACGGCGGGACGGCGGCCCGCGCCGCCCTGCCGGCCGGCGCGGTGTTCCTCGTCGGCGCTCAGGCCTGTGTCGTCCGGGCGAACCTGGACCGTGCGGACTGGCAGGAGGCCCGCTCGGTGGGCCCCGGGCTCGCCGTGACGCTCGCGGTGGCGGCCGCCGCGGGGCTGGCCGGCCGGCTGGCGGCCCGCCGCCGCCCCGCCGCGCAACCGCGCGCGACGGTGAGCGGTCCGAGCATGGAGATACCGGCCGGGGAGAGGTGCGTATGGCTCTCCCGGACGGCGAACCCCTGGCTGCGGGCGCTGGCCGGGGTCACCGGAGCCGGCGCGCTCGCCGCCGTGCTCGCCGGGGCTGCGGGCCTGGTCCCGCTGCCGTGGGCGGCCGTCGCACCGCTGGCCGTCACGTCCGTGGTGGTCCTCGCGTGCTCCTCCGTACGGGCGCGCGTCACCGAGCGGGGCCTCGACGTGGCCTTCGGTCCGCTCGGCTGGCCGGTGCGCCGGTGGGACGTCCGGGACATCGAGTCGGCGCGCGCCGAGGACCGGACGCCGGCCCAGGCGGGCGGCTGGGGGTACCGGCTCGGCGGCGCGGGGACGACGGTGATGCTCCGGGCCGGCGAGTGCCTGGTCATCCGCCCCCGGCGGGGCGGCGAGTTCGCCGTCAGCGTCGGGGACGCCGAGCGCGGGGCCGCGCTGCTGAACGCGCTGGCCGCGCGCCGGACCGCCTGAGGGCGGGCCGCCCGGGGGACGCCGTCACTGGCCCACCCTTCCGTCGACGCACTCCCGCAACAGGTCGGCGTGCCCGCAGTGGCGGGCGTACTCCTCGATCCTGTGCACCATCAGCTCCCGGACCGCGATGGCGTCCTTCCCGACCCGCTCGCCGAGGTCCGCGTACGCGGCCAGCGCGGCGTCGGCGGCGGCCTGCTCGCGCTCCAGATCGGCGTACGCGGCGTCGACGACGGCCTGTTCGGGGACCGCCCCCAGGAAGTCGGAGTCCCGCGCCCCGTACAGCCTCGGCAGCGGGTCGCCGTCGGTGGTGATCCAGTTGCGCCAGTCCCGTTCCACCTCGGCGAGGTGGCGGAGCAGGCCGAGCAGCGACATCGTCGACGGCGGCACCGACCGGCGGGCCAGCTGCTCCGGGTCCAGGCCCTCGCACTTCATCCGCAGCGTCAGGCGGTAGCCCGTCAGGAAGTCCAGCAGCGTCGCGAGCTCGCCGTCCGGACTGCTCTCGTCGCGGTGGCGGGGGTCGTCGCCGGGATCCGCCCACATGTCGGGGTAGACGGTCGCCCGGCTCCAGCGCTCGGTTCGCTCACTCATCCGGCCATGATCACGGCTGCCGAAGCGGCCCGCCACCGACTTACCGCCCCGGGAGCGGTGCAGCTCCCGGACCCGGGTGAGCCGCGTCTCACCGGGGCTCCGGCACTTGTCTATGCAACTCGTTGCATAGAAAGATCGGGGCATGGCGCTCGACCACGCGATCCTCGTCTCCCTGCTGGAGATGCCCGGCTCCGGCTACGAACTGGCCCGCAGGTTCGACCGGTCCATCGGCTACTTCTGGACCGCCACGCACCAGCAGATCTACCGGGTGCTGGGCCGCATGGAACGCGACGGCCTGCTCACCGTCCGCGAGGTGCCGCAGCAGGCCCGGCCGGACAAGAAGGAGTACTCCGTCGCCGCCCCCGGCCGCGCGGCCCTCTCGCAGTGGCTGCACGAGCCCATCGAACCCGAGAGCATGCGCCACGACCTCGCCGTGAAGATCCGGGGCGCCGCCTTCGACGACCCGGCCGCGCTGATCCGCGAGGTCGAACGGCACCACCGGGTGCACGGCGAACGGCTCGCCCGCTACCTCGCCGGGGAGCTGCGCGACTTCACCGGCCCCCTGGCCCCCGCCCCGCTCGACGCCGGACAGGAGCTCCAGCACGTGGTGCTGCGCGGCGGCATCGCGTACGAGCGCATGACGATCGCCTGGCTGGACGACGTACTCGCCACCCTCCGCCGCCTCGGCGCGACACCGCCCTCCGCCTGAACCGCACCGTCCTTCCGTCCTCCTCCTTTCCCCTCCCTCCTTCCGAAGGTGAACCTCCATGGCCGACTCCCTGCTGTTCAACCCGCGCACCTACGACCCGGCGCACTTCGACCCCGAGACCCGCAGGCTGCTGCGCGCCACGGTCGACTGGTTCGAGGAGCGCGGCAAGCGCAAGCTGATCGAGGACTACCGCACCCGCGCCTGGCTGGGGGACTTCCTCGCGTTCGCCGCCAAGGAGGGGCTCTTCTCCACCTTCCTCACCCCGGCCTCCGACGCCGGCCGGCCGGACCAGCGCTGGGACACCGCCCGGATCGCCGCCCTCAACGAGATCCTCGGCTTCTACGGCCTCGACTACTGGTACGCCTGGCAGGTCACCATCCTCGGCCTCGGCCCGGTCTGGCAGAGCGGCAACGCCGCCGCCCGCGCCCGCGCCGCCGAACTGCTCACCCAGGGCGAGGTCTTCGCCTTCGGCCTGTCCGAGCGCACCCACGGCGCCGACATCTACTCCACCGACATGCTGCTGGAGCCCGACGGCGACGGCGGCTTCCTGGCCACCGGCTCCAAGTACTACATCGGCAACGGAAACGCCGCCGGTCTCGTCTCCGTCTTCGGCCGCCGCACCGACGTCGAGGGCCCCGACGGGTACGTCTTCTTCGCCGCCGACAGCCGCCACCCGGCCTACCACCTCGTGCAGAACGTCGTCGACTCCTCCAAGTACGTCAGCGAGTTCCGCCTGGACGCCTACCCGGTGTCCCAGGACGACGTCCTGCACACCGGCCGCGCCGCCTTCGACGCCGCCCTCAACACCGTCAACGTCGGCAAGTTCAACCTCTGCACCGCCTCCATCGGCATCTGCGAGCACGCGATGTACGAGGCCGTCACCCACGCGCAGAACCGCATCCTCTACGGCCGCCCCGTCACCGCCTTCCCGCACGTGCGCCGCGAGCTGGCCGACGCCTACGTCCGCCTCGTCGGCATGAAGCTCTTCAGCGACCGCGCCGTCGACTACTTCCGCTCCGCCGGCCCCGAGGACCGCCGCTACCTGCTCTTCAACCCGATGACGAAGATGAAGGTGACCACGGAGGGCGAGAAGGTCATCGACCTGATGTGGGACGTCATCGCCGCCAAGGGCTTCGAGAAGGACACCTACTTCGCGGAGGCGGCCGTCGAGATCCGCAGCCTGCCCAAGCTCGAAGGCACCGTCCACGTCAACCTGGCGCTGATCCTCAAGTTCATGCGCAACCACCTGCTGGAGCCGGCCGACTACCCCGCCGTGCCCACCCGCCTCGACGCGGCCGACGACGACTTCCTCTTCCGGCAGGGCCCGGCCCGCGGCCTGGGCTCCGTACGCTTCCACGACTGGCGCCCCGCCTTCGACGCGTACGCCGACGTGCCGAACGTGGCCCGCTTCCGCGAACAGGCCGACGCCCTCTGCGAGTTCGTCACCCACCTCGCCCCCGACGAGGAGCAGGGCCGCGACCTCGACTTCCTGCTCTCCGTCGGCCAGCTGTTCGCCCTGGTGGTGCACGCCCAGCTGATCCTGGAGCAGGCCCGCCTGACGGACCTGGACCGCGACGTGCTGGACGAGCTGTTCTCCGTCCTGGTGCGCGACTTCTCCGGCCACGCCGTCGAACTCCACGGCAAGGACTCCGCCACCGCGGCGCAGCAGGCGTGGGCCCTGGCCGCCGTCCGCCGCCCGGTCGTCGACGAGGCCCGTGCCGCCCGGATCTGGCAGCGCGTCGAGGCCCTGTCGGGTACGTACGAGATGGCGCCGTAGCGAACGCGGGCCGGCCGGGGCGGTACACCGCCCCGGCCGGCCCGGCGACGCCGCGGCTCACACGGTCCAGCGCAGCACCGCCCCCAGGCCGCCCGCCGGGCCCGGCATGCCCGCCGGGACCACGAGGACCTCGCAGCCGGCCGCGGCCGCCGAACGCAGCAGCGCGTCGTCCGCGCGGGCGAGTACGGGCCGGTCGACGCCCATCGCCTGCGCCTGGCCCCGCTGCACGGCGACCTCGTCCACGCCGGGCCCGATCCACACCTCACGCGCCGCGTCCGAGCCCTCCGGACCGAGGAGCAGCGTCGCCACCTGGTGGCTCCGCACGGCGTCCACCACGGCGGGCATGCCCTCGGCGGCCTGGCCCGGCCCGGTGTCCACGGTCGACTCCCGGTGCTCGCCGGGCCGGCCCCGGCCCCTGCGGAAGCGTTCCAGGGCGCTCTCCAGCCGCCCGCGGGCGAAGTCCTCGCGCACCCGCGCGATCTCGCGGTCGAGGGCGTCGTGCGAGGCTCCGGGCGACCGGCCGCCGCTGTCGATCTCGACCGTCACCGCCCGCATCTGCTCGGGCAGGCGGCTGAGGACGGCCCGGCGCTCACGGGGATCGCCGCTCAGCACCACCAGGTCCGCGCCGCTCCCCGGCCACTGCCGGGCCAGCTCCGCCGCGATGACGCCGGCCGTCTCGTTCCAGGTGTTCTCGACCTTGTTGCGGTAGTGCCACTCGTACCGGTCTCCCGGCACGCTGCGGTGCCCGCGGCCCTCCCGCTCCCTGCCCTGCGCCTCGCCCACCGCCTCCCGGCGCAGGGAGTCGCGCAGCTCCAGATCGGCACCCGTACGGTCGATGTGGGCCACCAGGCAGCCCGGCTCCTCGCCACGCAGCGCGGCCAGCGGCGCGATGTGCGGCAGCACCGACCAGGTCGCCTCGGTGGTGGCGGGGGCCCTGGCGAGCGGGACGTCGAGGACGACCTCGGCGCCCGAGGCGAACAGCGCCCGCCCAGGCGGGGCACCGGCGGGGGGCTCCCCGGCGAGCCGGTCCACCACGGCGCGGACGGTGTAGGCGTCGGCGTCCGCGTCGATCAGCTGGGAGGCGACCGCCCGCTCGCGCAGTGCCTGGATCCGCTGCGCGTCCTCGGTCGCGCGCGTGGTCTCGACGTACACCGAGGCCCAGGGGCCGGTACGGGCGAAGAGGGGTTTCAGAAAACCGAGTTCCATGACGTCCCCCAGGGGGTTCCGGAAGGCCTGACGGGCCTCCTCCAGGATGCCCCGCGCGCCCTGCGCGTGCCCGCCGACCGGGTGGTCCCCGGACCCGCGGTGGTACGCGGACAGCCGCGTGCGGGGCAGGGAACGCGCCACCGGCACCCCCGTCGGCACCTGCCGGCGCCACCAGAGCCCTCCGGCAGGTCCGTCCCGGCCGGTGGGGACCGGCCGGGACGGCGGACGGCGGACACCGGCTCAGGCGAGGTCGAACCGGTCCAGGGTCATCACCTTGTCCCACGCCGCCACGAAGTCACGGACGAACTTCTCGCCCGCGTCCTGGCAGGCGTAGACCTCGCACAGGGCGCGGAGCTGCGAATGCGCGCCGAAGACGAGGTCGACGGCCGTGGCGGTCCACTTGACCTCGCCCGTGCCGCGGACCCGGCCTTCGAACACGTTCTCGTCCGAGGTCGAGGCCTTCCACTCCGTCCCCATGTCCAGCAGGTTGACGAAGAAGTCGTTGGTCAGCGTCTGCGGCCGGCTGGTGAAGACACCGTGCCGGGACCCGTTGAAGCCGGTGCCCAGGGCCCGCATGCCGCCCGCCAGCACCGTCATCTCGGGGGCGGTCAGCGTCAGCATGTTCGCGCGGTCCAGCAGCAGGGTCTCCGGCGACAGCTTCTCGCCCGCCTTCAGGTAGTTGCGGAAGCCGTCCGCCCTGGGTTCCAGTACGGCGAAGGACTCCACGTCGGTCTGCTCCTGCGAGGCGTCCGTACGCCCCGGCGCGAACGGCACGGTGACGGAGTGCCCCGCGTCCTTCGCCGCCTTCTCCACGGCCGCGCACCCGCCCAGGACGATCAGATCGGCGAGGGAGACCTTCTTCCCGCCGGTCTGCGAGGCGTTGAAGTCCTGCCGGATCCGGTCGAGGGCCTCGACCGTCTGCGCCACCTCGGGTACCGCGTTGACCTCCCAGTCCTTCTGCGGCGCGAGCCGGATCCGCGCCCCGTTGGCGCCGCCCCGCTTGTCGGTGCCCCGGAAGCTCGCCGCCGCGGCCCAGGCGGTGCCGGCCAGCTGGGAGACGGACAGCCCCGAGCCGAGGATCCGGGCCTTGAGGTCGGCGGTCTCCGCGTCCCCGATCAGCTCGTGACCGGCCTCCGGGACGGGGTCCTGCCACAGCTGCGGCTCGGGGATCCAGGGGCCGAGGTAGCGCGAGACGGGCCCCATGTCGCGGTGCAGCAGCTTGTACCAGGCCCGGGCGAAGGCGTCCGCGAGCCGGTCCGGGTCCTCGTGGAAGCCCTTCGAGATCGGCCCGTAGACCGGATCCAGCTTCAGCGCGAGGTCCGTCGTCAGCATCATGGGGGCGTGCCGCTTCGACGGATCGTGGGCGTCGGGCACCGTCCCCTGGGCCGAGGCGTCCGTCGGCGTCCACTGCTTCGCGCCGGCCGGGCTCGTCGTCAGCTCCCACTCGTACCGGAACAGGTTGTCCAGGTATCCGTTGTCCCACTTCGTCGGCTCGGTCGTCCACGCGCCCTCCAGCCCGCTGGTGAGCGTGTCGCCCCCCTTGCCGGTGCCGTACGCGTTCGACCACCCGAGGCCCTGCTGTTCGAGCGGCGCGGCCTCCGGCTCCGGACCGATGTACTCCGGGTCGACCGCCCCGTGGCACTTGCCGAAGGTGTGGCCGCCCACGATCAGCGCGACCGTCTCCTCGTCGTTCATCGCCATGCGCCCGAACGTCTCGCGGATGTCCCGGGCCGCGGCGAGGGGGTCCGGGTTGCCGCCGGGCCCTTCCGGATTGACGTAGATGAGGCCCATCTGCACGGCGCCGAACGGCCCCGTCAGTTCCCTGTCGCCGCTGTAGCGCTCGTCTCCGAGCCAGGTGTCCTCGGGCCCCCAGAAGATCTCCTCCGGCTCCCAGATGTCCTCCCGCCCGAAACCGAACCCGAACGTCTTGAACCCCATCGACTCCATCGCGCAGTTGCCGGCGAAGACCAGCAGGTCGGCCCAGGAGATCGCGCGCCCGTACTTCTGCTTGACCGGCCAGAGCAGCCGGCGCGCCTTGTCGAGGCTCGCGTTGTCCGGCCAGCTGTTGAGGGGGGCGAAGCGCTGGGCGCCGGAGCCGCCGCCGCCCCGGCCGTCGGCGATCCGGTACGTACCCGCGGCGTGCCAGCTCATCCTGATGAAGAGCGGCCCGTAGTGGCCGTAGTCGGCGGGCCACCAGTCCTGCGACGCCGTCATCACCTCGAAGACGTCCCGCTTCAGGGCCTCGACGTCCAGGGCCGCGAACTCCTTCGCGTAGTCGAAGTCCTCGCCCATCGGGTTGGCGCGGGGCGAATGCTGGTGGAGCACCTGGAGGTCCAGCTGGTTCGGCCACCAGTCCCGGTTCGTCCTGGGGCGGGTCGGCGTGGCGGCCGGGGAGGGGATTGCGGGGTTCTCGCTTTCGCTGCCGGACACGTCCGTCCTTCTTCCTGTCTCGGTGTTTCCACCTGCTGGCTGCTTGCGACCCGCGCCCTCAGGCATGACGCCGATGACCGGGCGTGTGTCTGCGTCCGTATGGTCGCGCACGGCGGACCGCACGGCTGTGAGTAACACGCAGGGCGTGCCCGCACGAGACCGTCCGGGCGAGCCGGCGGCCGGGGGAGCGGGTGGGGTGTGGGGGTGCCGGGGGAGGGTAGGCGCCCGGCAGCCCCGGCAGGCAGGGCGCGCGTCCCGCGCGGTGCGGGGCGTGATCGGTTCCGGACGGCACGAGGGCTCCCCGAGGGCTCCAGACGAGGAGGGCACGCCATGTCCGCAGACCTTCCCGGGCCCGGCCGCCGCGAGCGGGAGGCGCGCGCCGAGACCCTGGTGGCGGCCGGGCCGCGCGGCGCACCGTGCTGGCTGAGCCTGACGGCACGGGACCTGGAAGCCGCGGAGGGCTTCTACGGCGACGTCCTGGGCTGGACGTTCAGGCCGGGAGGACTGGGCAGCACGTTCTCGGTGGCCGAGCTGGACGGAGTGCCGGTCGCGGGCCTCGGCGCGATGGCCGCCGAGCTGGCCGCTCCCGTGGCCTGGACGGCGTACTTCCGCGTGGACAGCGCGGACGAGGCCGCGGCCCGGGTACGCGAACGCGGCGGCACCGTCGGCGTCGGGCCCGTCTCCTACCCGCCCCGGGGCAGGGCGGCCCTGGTGGCCGACCGCGACGGAGCCGGCTTCGGCATCTGGGAGGGGCCGGTACTGGCCGGCTGGAGGGTCGGTGGCGGAGGGGCCCCCGCCTGGCTGGAGCTGCTGACCCGCGACGCCTTCGAGGCGGCCCTGTTCTACGGGCCGGTGCTGCAGTGGGCCGAGGACGATCCGGGCTCCTGCGTGGCGTCGTACGAGGACGACCAGGTGGTGCTGCGCAGCGGCGGCGAAGCGGTCGCCCGGCTGAACAGCGGGCCGGTGGAGGCCGCCGCCGAGAAGTCGCACGAGCGGCCCCGCTGGCTCGTCCACTTCCGGGTCCCCGACGTGCAGGAGGCCCAGGCGCGGGCCCTGGCCCGCGGGGCGACCGAGGTACCGGGGCCTGCCGGGCCGGGCCGGGCGCAGGTGACGCTCCGTGATCCCCAGGGAGCCCTCTTCACCCTCGACCGGCCCGCGGACGAGACGGCCTAGGGGGTGTCCGCGAAGTCCCGCCTGCCCTGCGACGCCTGGCACCGCGCCTCGCTGCGTTGTCGGGCCGGCCCGGGTACGTCCAGTACGCGGGCGGCCCTCCGCCTTGCGATGCACGGCACCAGACGCCGCAGGGCCCGCCCTTCGGGCGGCCGGCGCTACTTCGCGGACACCCCCTAGGGTTTGTTCGCCAGGGCTCCGAGGTACTGGTTGATCTTCTTGAGCCGGGCGTCGACGCCCTGCGCGGAGCGGGTCAGGGCCTGGAGTTCCTGGACCGCAGCCAGAGCGACCAGCAGGGTCGCCCGCGCGGCGGGATCGGTGACTTCCGTCAGTGCTGACCGGGCCTCTTCGGCGAGCTGTGCGGAGGCGGGGCCTGGAGCTGGTGCCGGATCCATGGCGTCATCCCTTCCGGGCGCGGGGCTGGGGCTCCGTCGCCGGGAGGGAGCGCCCACTCGGTCTGCGCGCCTGCCCCCGGCCCGCCCCGCCAAACGGCGCCGGCGGCGGCCCGTGCGTTAGCCGCGGGCGCCCATGGGCAGGCGCCGGGCACCGAGCCGTCGCACGAGGAGGTTCCGGTGAAGGCATCGAAGATCGTTTACAAGCCCGTCGGCCTGGCCCTCGGCGCCACCGGAGGCGCTCTGGCGGGGGCCGTGTTCAAGCAGATCTGGAAGCGGCTCGGGCACGAGGGCGACGCACCGAACGCCACCGACGAGGAGCGGTCGTGGCGGGAGATCCTCATGGCCGCGGCCCTGCAGGGAGCCCTGTTCGCCGCCGTCAAGGCGGTCATCGACCGCAGCGGGGCGGTGGCCGCCAGGCGCCTGACCGGTACCTGGCCCGCCTGACCGGACGCCCCGGCGATGGCGGGCCGGCCGCCCGTTTGGAGGCGGGGACCGCAGGGCAGACGCCGCCTGCCGCCCCGCGGTCCCGGACCGCCGGGGCGGACCAGAGCGCGGGAGCCGCAGCCACGGCGCGGAGGTGGTGGCGATGGACGCGGACCCGGGCGCGGCGGAAGCCGGCCGGGAGTACGACGCACGTCCCTACCTGCCCTCCGGCGGCGGGATGCGCGGCCTGCGGCAGGCGGCGGCCGGCTGCAGGGGCTGCCCGCTCTTCCGGGACGCCACCCAGACCGTCTTCGGCAGCGGCCCGGCCCACGCCCGGCTGATGCTGGTCGGAGAGCAGCCCGGCGACCAGGAGGACCTGCGCGGCGAACCGTTCGTGGGCCCGGCGGGCCGGCTGCTGCGCAAGGCGCTCGACGAGGCCGGGCTCGCCGACGAGGGCGCGTACCTGACCAACGTGGTGAAGCACTTCAAGTTCACGGTGGCCCCGCGCGGAAAGCGCCGCATCCACAAGGCCCCGAGCCTGCGCGAGACGACCGCCTGCCGGCCCTGGCTGGTGGAGGAGCTGCGGCTGGTCGCGCCCGACGTGCTGGTGGTGCTGGGAGGCACGGCCGGCAAGGCGCTGCTGGGCTCGTCCTTCCGGGTGGGCGAGCAGCGCGGGGTGCTGCTGCCGATGCCCGCGCTGGACGGCGGCCGGGACGGCTCGGCGCCCGGGCAGCTGCTGGCGACGGTCCATCCGTCGGCCGTCCTGCGGTCCGAGGACCGGGACGCCGCCTTCGCCGGCCTGGTCGCGGACCTGTCCGTGGCCGCCACCGCGCTGGATTAGGGGCCGTCCGCCGGCGGCCCGGCACCGGGCCGAACCCGCCCGCATGACCCTCCCCGAGCCGGGCAGGCGCCCTTGGGGATCCGGTGGATCCGTCAACCGAGACCGCACACCGAGACCGCACACGATCCGAGGAGTCACCATGCCTCGTGGTTCCAGTCCCAAGCGTGAACGCCAGTACGAGCACATCAAGGAGAGCGCCGAGAACCGCGGCGAGAGCACTGGCCGGGCCAAGGAGATGGCCGCGCGCACCGTCAACAAGGAACGCGCGCGCTCCGGCGAGTCGAAGACCGCGAGCCGCTCCTCGACGCAGGGCAAGTCGTCCTCGGAGCGCGGCGGAGAGCGCTCCCACAGCGGCGCTCAGGGCCCCACGAAGGAGCAGCTCTACAACGAGGCGAAGGAGCGCAACATCGAGGGCCGGTCGAAGATGGACAAGTCCGAGCTGATGCGGGCCCTCGGCCACTGACTCCCTCGCGTCGCAGCCCGCGGCCCCGCCGGCCGCGACCGCACGCGGCCGCACCGTGCGTACCGGCCCCGCCCGGGCCGTACCCGGCAAGAGCAGCGCTGCGGCCCGGCCGGCCCGCCGCGTTCCGCCCGGCCCGGTCCGGTCCGCACGGTCTGCGACACGAGGCTCCCGGGGGGAGCCGACATGCCTCTCCACTCAGTCCGTTCCACACCCACGACCCTGCACATGGCCCTGCACGGCCAGGGCGCGGCGGCCGACGCCCGCCAGGCGGCCCGCGCGTTCCTGGAGCGGCCGGTCGACCGGGACCCGCCGCTCAGGCCCGTCGCGCTGGACACCGCCCTGCTGGTGATCAGCGAACTCGTCACCAACGCCGTCCGGCACACCGGGGGCGACTGCGCCCTCGACCTCCACCTCCGAGCCGACGGCGTCGACGTGGACGTCAGCGACTGCAGCAGCGCGGAGCCGCGGCCCCGGCCGCCCGGCCACCGGGGCGAAGGCGGCTGGGGATGGCACCTGGTCAACCGGCTCGCGACCGAGGTGCAGATCCGCCACCACGACGGCGAGCCGGCGGGCAAGACCATCCACGCCCACGTCCCCGGCTGAGCCGTGAACCGCCCGCCGCTGCAGGTCCGGCGACCGCCCCGGCGGCGGCTCAGACGATCTCCACGCGCCGCCCGCCCTGCGGGATGACGAGCGGGGTACCGGCGACCGGGCACCGGATGACGGCCGCGCGCAGGCCGAACACCTCGTGGACCAGGTCCGGGGTGACGATCTCCGAGGGCGGCCCGGCGGCGATCACACGGCCGTCGCGCATGGCCACGAGGTGCCCGGCGTAGCGGCAGGCCAGATTGAGCTCGTGCAGCACCATGACCACGGTGCGCCCCTCGGCGCGGTTGAGGTCGGCCACGAGTTCCAGGACGTCCACCTGGTGGGCGAGGTCGAGGTAGGTCGTCGGCTCGTCCAGCAGCAGTACGGGCGTCTGCTGGGCCAGTGCCATCGCGATCCACACCCGCTGGCGCTGGCCGCCCGACAGCTCGTCGATGGAGCGCGTCGCCAGTTCCGCGGAGCCCGTCGCCGCCAGGGCCGCGTCCACCGCCGCCTCGTCGGAGGACGACCACTGGCGCCACCACCGCTGGTGCGGCGTACGGCCCCGGGCCACCAGGTCGCGCACGGAGATGCCGTCCGGGGCACTGGGGGACTGGGGCAGCAGGGCCAGCCGCAGCGCGAACTCCCGCGCCGACAGGCCCGCGATGTCCTCGCCGTCCAGGTGGACGGCGCCGCCGGCCGGCTTGAGCAGCCGGGCCAGGGCCCGCAGGGCGGTGGACTTCCCGCACGCGTTCGGGCCGACCAGCGCGGTCACCTCCCCGGCCGGGATGTCCAGGTCGAGGTCCTCGGAGACGATCCGGTCGCCGTACCCCAGGCGCAGGCCGGCCGCGCTGAGCGCGGCGGGCGCGGTGCCGGTCGGCTGGGTCTCGGTCAGCGGGGCGGTCATGTCAGCCTCCCTTTCCGGCCCGGTTGGTACGGGCGAGGAGTAGCAGCAGGTACGGGGCGCCCACGGCGCCGGTGAGCACGCCGACGGGCAGCTCGGCCGGGGCGAGGGCGGTGCGCGCGCCGAGGTCGGCGAGGATGAGCAGGACCGCGCCGGTCAGCGCGCTGGTGACCAGCGGGATGCCGGCGGTGCCGGCGAGCCGCCGGGCGATCTGCGGGGCGCCCAGCGCGATGAAGGCGATCGGTCCGGCCGCCGACGTGGCGAGCGCGGTGAGGCAGGTGGCGAGCAGCAGCAGCGCGATCCGCGCGTGCCGCAGCGGGATGCCGAGGCTGCGCGCGGTGTCGTCGTCGTACTGGAGCAGCTGGTACGGGCGGGCCAGCGCCAGGGTCAGCGGCAGCAGCACGGCCAGGGCGAGGCCGGCCCACTGGACGTGCTCGTAGCCGCGCCCGTTGAGGCTGCCGGTCAGCCACACCATGGCGCGGGAGGCCTGGTCGATGTCGGCGCGGGCCAGCATCCAGCGGGTCAGCGCCGCCAGGGCGCCGTTCGCGGCGAGGCCGACGAGGACGAAGCGGTAGCCGGTGATGGTGCCGTCCCGGTACGCCAGCAGGTAGATGCCGGCCGAGGTCAGCAGTGCGCCGGCGAGCGCCCCGAAGGGGACCGCCGCGAAGGTGCCGGCGCCGGCCGCGGTGACCCCGCCGATGAGGATGGCGCTCACCGCGCCGGCCCCGGAGCCGGCCGCGATGCCGATCAGGTCGGGGCTGGCCAGCGGGTTGCGGGTGACGGCCTGGAACACGGCGCCGGCCAGCCCGAAGGCCGCCCCGACCAGCAGGGCCGTCAGGGCGCGCGGCAGCCGGAGCTGGTGGACGATCAGGTCGGCCGAGCCGGAGCCGCTGCCCAGCACCGCGGCCAGGACGTCGCCCACCGGGATGGCGAACGTGCCCAGCGAGACGGAGGCGATCAGGCCGGCGAAGCCGGTCGCCACGAGTGCGGCCACCACGAGGGCCACCCGGGGGCGTACGGCCACGCCGACGGGTCCGGCCTCGATCCGCAGCAGCCGTACGGTCTTCTGACGGTCCGTTGTGCGCGCCGCGCCGGCCGGGGTCGTCGTGCTCGTCGTGCTCATCGGGTGTGCTCCTTGAGCTTGCCGCGCTTGACCAGCAGCGCGAGGAACGGCGCCCCGAGCAGGGCGGTCACCACGCCCGCCTCCAGTTCGCCGGGCCGGGCCACCATGCGGCCCACCACGTCGGCGCCGAGCATCAGCGAGGCCCCGCCCAGGGCGGAACACGGCACGAGCCAGCGGGCGTCGGGCCCGGTGAAGGCCCGTACGACGTGCGGGACGACCAGGCCGACGAACGTCACGGGACCGGCCGCGGCCACGGCCGCGCCGGTCAGCAGGACCACCGCCACCGCGCCGAGCGCGCGGGTGGACCGGACCGGGGTCCCGAGCGAGCTGGCCACGTCGTCGCCGAGGGCGAGGGCGTTGAGCCGCCCGCTCAGTCCGAGGGCGAGGGCGAGCCCGACGATGACGAACGGGAGCAGTTCCACGCCCAGGTGCGCGTCGCGGCCGGCCAGGGAGCCCACCGCCCAGAACCGGTACTGGTCCAGGGTGCGGACGTCCAGCAGCACGAGGGTGTTGGTGCCGGCGTCGAGCAGGACGGTCACGGCCGCGCCGGCCAGCGCCAGTTTGGCGGGGGTCGCGCCCCCGTACCCGGTGCCGCCGACGGCGTAGGCGATGAGCCCGGCCAGCGCCCCGCCGAGGAAGGCGAACCAGATGTACTGGTACGAACTCGTCAGCCCCAGCACGCCGATGCTCGCGGCGACCGCGAACGAGCCGCCCGCGCTTATGCCGATCAGGCCGGGGTCGCCCAGCGGGTTGCGGGTGATGTCCTGGGCCACCGCGCCCGCGGCGCCCAGGGAGAGGCCGACCAACAGCCCCAGGAACGTTCTGGGCATGCGCAGTTCGCGGATGACGACCGCGTCCCCCGCCTCGCTGCCGCCGATCGCGGACAGCACGTCGGAGAGCGCGACGGCCTTCGTGCCGATCGCCAGGGAGGCGCAGACCATGGCGGCCACGGTGGCGAGCAGCGCGGTGAACACGAGGGTCCGGGAAAGGAGTCGTCGGGGTGGCGGAACGGCTGGGGCGGGGACCGCGGCGGCAGCGGCGGTGACGGGCTTCAGAGACACTCACACAAGGTAAGGGATGCCTAACCGAATTTACTCCGCACCCCCCGTCTGGATTTGGCCACGGAGAGCCGCTACTGTTCACCACGCGCTTACTCAGGCAAGGCTTACCTAAGAACATGCGTTCCCTCTGGAGAACTGAGAACCGATGAACACCTTCACCCAGCGTCGCCGGCCGGGCCGGATCGCCGCTGCCGTCCTGACGGCGGCCATGGCCCTCTCCCTGGCTGCCTGCGGTGGCGCCGGCGGTGACGACAAGCCGGCCGCCGACTCCTCCAAGCCGGCCGCCGCGGAGTCCGCCGGCTTCCCGCGGACCATCACCCACGACAAGGGCAAGACCGAGATCAAGGCCAAGCCCAAGCGCGTGGTGGCGCTGGACAACAGCCTCGTGGAGGCCGTCGTCGCGCTCGACGCGCCGCTGGTGGGCGGTATCGGATCGTACCGTGACCAGAAGGGCTTCCCGGCCTACCTCGGTGACGCGGTGAAGGACACCAAGGACGTCGGCCCGCTCGACAGCCCCAACCTCGAGGCCATCGCGGCGCTCAAGCCGGACCTCATCGTCTCGGCGACGGTCCGTCACGCCGACTTCTACGACCGGCTGAGCCAGATCGCCCCGACCGTGTTCGTCAAGACCACCGGCCCGATCTGGAAGGAGAACGTCACCTTCCTCGGCCAGGCGCTGGGTCAGGAGGAGAAGGCCCAGGCCAAGCTGACGGCGTACCAGACGCGCGCCAAGAAGATCGGTGACGCCATCAACGCCAAGGGCGGCGGCGCGGGCGGCAAGCCCACCTTCTCGGTCCTGCGCTTCGTCGACGGTCCGACGCGCATCTACCTCCCCAAGACCTTCAGCGGCATCATCCTGAACGACATGGGCCTGACGCGGCCGGAGAACCAGCGCGACGAGGCCAAGTTCAACATCGAGATCAGCGAAGAGCAGATCCAGCAGGCGGACGCCGACCACATCTTCATGACCAGCTTCTCCGGCGGTGAGGAGCGCAAGAAGAAGTTCGTCGCCAACCCGCTGTGGCAGCGCCTGAACGCGGTCCAGAAGAACCAGGTGCACGAGGTCGACGACGCGACCTGGATGACCTCGGTCTCGCTCCAGGGTGCGGACATGGTCCTCGACGACCTGGCGAAGGCCTTCCAGGTGGACCCTGCCAAGTAGGCGTCTCCACCCCCGCCAACGGGCCGGCCCCCGGCCGCGTACTCCGGTACGCGGCCGGGGGCCGGCCCTTGCCGTCAGCGGCGCGCGGGCCCGTTCAGCCCGCGTCCTCGATCCGGCGGATCCGTTCCGCGTCACAGGTCCGGGGGCAGGTCGCGCACGCCCGGGCCGCGTCCAGCGTGTAGTACATGCAGCAGCCGAGCCGGGTGCGCGTCGGGTGCAGCCGTCCGTCGCGAGTCGCGAGCCGCCTGAAGTCCGCGCCGCCCGGGAAGGGGGCGATGGCGGTGGGGAGCAGCTCGGTCGCCTCCCGAACGGCCCGCTCCTCCTGGTCGAGGACGCGGCCCAGGTACCAGATCCCGGAGACGAGGTCGTCGGCGGCCATGCCCCACAGGGCCCGGTCCCGGCGCCGCAGCCGCGGTCCCGCGGCCGCCAGCAGCGGCCGTACGTGATCGGCGACGGCCGCGCGCAGCTCGGCGCGCAGCGCCTCCTCGCCGGCCACGGCCCGCGCGCCCGCGAGGCGCGCCGCCGGATCGCCGGGCAGGCAGGCGAACCCCGCCCCCGGTACGACCTCGAAGGTGCCCGTCGCGAGGTCCACGCGGACCTCGCGCGGGCGGATGCGCGGCACGCGCCGCTCCAGGTACCAGGCGCCGCTCATCAGCAGGCTGACGGACCAGAGGTAGTCGTGCAGGGCGCGCGACGCGGCCACGTCGGGTCGCGGCTCGTGCCCGTGGCCGGTCCGGATGCGGGCGGCCTCGGCGGCGACGAAGGCCTCCAGGGCCCCCTCGTCCTCCGCCAGTTCCGCCCCGCTGACGCACCGTCCGGGCCGCGCGGCCGCGGTGGCCACCCGGACGTCGAGCGCGGGGCAGTGCGCCGCGAGGCGCCCGTAGGTCCGCGCGAGCGTGTCGGAGGCGCCCGGGGCGGCGGCTGCGGTGCGTGGGACCGCGGTCATCGGTTGTCGCTCATGTGCGGCACGGGTACTCCGGTACGAGGCGGTAGGTAAGGCTTACCTTAACCCAATGGTTTACGATCATGGCTGCTCCGTCAGGCCGCGTGCCGCCCAGCCTGGTTGAAGCTAAGGGTTGGCTAACCTAAGCTGACGTCACCGGTGGAACGCGGAATCCGCCGGCGCCACGGCGTGCCGGAAAACAGCCACCACGCTCACCCCCACTGTTCAGTTCTCGGAAGGGGCTCCAGCCCATGCGGTTGTACCTGCTCGCACTCAACCCGACCGATTCGGTCACCGAAGGGTTCCTCCCCGCCGCCGCCCGGCTCGGTCTCGACGTCACCGTCCTGACCGACCAGCCCGAGGCCCACCGCCGGTCGGTCGCCGCGGACGTCGAGGTCCTGGAGTGCGACGTACGCGACTTCCGCGCGGTCATCACCCGCATATCGACCCACCACGCACCCGACGCCGTGTTCACCAACAGCGACCACCTCCAGACCCAGGCGGCGCTGGCGGCCGACTACTTCGGCCTGCCCGCCAAGGACTGGCGCGCGACCCTGAGGGTCAAGGACAAGGCCCAGATGCGCCGCCACCTGGCCGCGAGCGGGCTGGACGCGGTGTGGTCGACGGAGCTGTCCCCCGGTCAGGACCCGGTCTCCCTCCTCGCCCTGGACGTGCCCTACCCGTGCGTGGTCAAGCCGCGCGAGGGGGTCGCCAGTGAGGACGTGGTGCTGGTCGAGGGGCCGGAGGAGCTCGTCCTGCGCTGCAAGGAGATCCAGGTCCGCCGGCCGCAGGCGCCCCTGGTGGTCGAGGAGTACCTGGCCGGCGAGCTGTACACCCTGGAGACGCTCGGCGACGGAAACGTCCGTCACGTACTGAGCGGCTTCCACACCCGGCTGTCCGCACCCCCGTACTTCATCGAGGAGCGGCTGGTCTACGTCCCCCACCACCCCGAACCGGTGCTGGAGCAGGTCCTCGCCCAGCTCGACGCCCTCGGCGTCGGATTCGGCGTCTGCCACACCGAGTTCGTCGTGCACGACGGCCGCGCCCGCATCATCGAGGTCAACTACCGGGCCATCGGCGACCAGATGGACCTGCTCCTGAGGCGGCTGCTGGACATCCCGCTCTTCGAGCACGTCCTGCGCACGCACCTGGGGCAGCCGCTGCCCGCCGACCTGGGCGCGCGCACGGAAGGCGCCGCCGTCGTCGACTACCCCTGCGCCCACGGCGCCGGCACGCTCACGGCCGCGCCCGCGGCGGCCGACCTCGTCGTGGACGGCGTCGAACTGACGTACCGGCCGCTGCGCGCGGTGGGGGAGCGGCACGGGCTGTACCACACCAACCGCGACTACATCGGAGTGCTGCGCGCGGTCGGCGAGGACCAGGCGACCGTCGACCGGGTCGCCGCCGACTACCTCGCGGCCCAGCGGTGGGAGATCACCCCGTGACGACGACCGCCCAGGCGGCCCCCGCCGCCCCGGCCCTCGCCGACACCACCGAAGCGGAGCTGCTGCTGCGCGTCCTCGGCGCCCTCCTGCGGGAGGACGTCGTCGGCCTGCGCACCCGCACCACCCCCGTCGACCGCGCCGACGGGCGGTGGCTGCGGCTGCCCGCCGAGGACGGTGACGCGCTGCTCCTCCCGGTCGCCGAGGACGGCTACCAGAGCGTCCACGCCGCCCGGCTGCCGCTGCTCGTGCGCGAGTCCGACGGCCGCGAACTCACCACCCACGACGAGGTGCTCGACGCCCTCGGCGCGCTCGCCGACCCCGTCGACCGGGGCGGCTTCGACGCCTTCGCCGAGGAGTGCCGCCAGACCCTCGCCACCATGCGCCTGCACTCCCGCACCCGCGACGAGGCCGCAGCCACCCTGACCGCCGCCCACGGAGCGCAACCCGCCGACTGGACCGGCCTCGCGGGCGGGCTCGCGTACGACACCCTCGCGGCACGCCTCGACCACCCGGTGTACCCCACCGCGCGCGGCCGCTCCGGCCTCGACGAGGACCAGCTGCACGCCTACGCCCCCGAGTTCCACCCGCACTTCGGCCTGCGCTGGATCGCCGTCCCCCGGCAGGACCTCACCGTGGCCGGCGGCCCGGACGCGCTGCCCGCCCTCTGGCCCACGCCGGCCGCGCTCGGCCTGCCCGCGCTCGACCACAGCCACCTCGCCCTGCCCGTCCACCCGCTCACCGTCGGCGCACCGCTGGACGAGGCCCTGCACGCCGCGGGCCTGACCGGCCGGGCGGTCCTGGCCGAGCGCCCGTACCTCGACGTCGTCCCCACCCTGTCCATGCGCACGGTCTCCGTCACCGACGACCCCACCCTGCACATCAAGGTCCCGATGGCCACCGCCACCCTGGGCCTGCGCAACCGCCGCGTCATCCGGCCCGGCTTCCTCGCCGACGGGGTCGCCGGCCAGCGCCTCGTGGAAGCCGTCGTCGCCCGCGAACCGCGCTTCCAGGGCGTCGTCCTGCACGCCGACGAGACGGTCTACGCCCACGCCGGCCACGAGCTCCTCGCCGCCCTCTGCCGCCGCCACCCGGCCGGACTGGAGGACGCCGTCGTCACCCCGCTCGCCGCGCTCCTCGCCGAGGCCCCCGGCGGCCGGCTGCTGATCGACCACCTCGCCGACCGGTTCTACGGCGGGGACCCGCTCGCCCTCCTCGGCGCCTACCTGCGGCTGCTCCTCGACTGGCAGACCACCCTGTTCGGCTACGGCATCGCCCTGGAGTCGCACCAGCAGAACATCTCCCTCGTCCTCGACCGCGGCCCGGCCGGCGACACCCGCCTGCGGCTGCTGTTCAAGGACGACGACGGCCCGCGCGTCCACGCCGCCCGCGTACGCGCCACGCTCGGCGCCGACGCCCCCCTCGGCTTCGACGACCCCCGCGCCTTCAGCGAGGACGACCGCCCGCTCACCGACCTGTTCACCACCATCACCCTGCACCTGTGCGCCGGTTCCTACGCCTTCGGGCTGGCCCGGCACGGCCGCGCCGACGCCCGGGTCCTGCTGGACCTCGTACGCGAACGGCTCGCCGAGGCCGCCGAACGGCTCGGCACCGCACCGGGGGAGCCCGGCGCCGTGCTGCGCGCCCACGTCCTGGACGCGCCGCAGCTGCCCGTCAAGGCGATGGTCACCGCCGGAACCCTGCTCAGCAAGGAGCGCTCGGGCGCCGCCGACATCAACAAGCACTACACCACCGGACCCAACTACCTCCTCCGGCAGGAGGGTTCACCATGAGCACCGAAGCCCCCGCGGACCAGCGCACGGCGGTCCCCGCCGCCCGCCCCGAGCCCGAACTCCGCCCGGCGCTCGGCCGCAGACAGGTGCACGCGGTGGCCGGCTGCTACTTCGTGGCCTCCTTCGCGGCGCTCGGCCTGCCGCCCTTCCTCACCGAGATCCTCCCGGAGCTCGGCGACCGCGACGCCAGCTGGGCCGGGGTGCTCTACATCGTCCCCACCATCTTCGCCGCCGTCGGCGCCCCCCTGTGGGGGCGGCTCGCCGACCGGTTCGGCCGCAAGCGGCTCCTGCTGCGCGCCCAGCTGGGCCTCGCGGTGTCCTTCCTGCTGGCCGGCTGGGCCGACTCGATCGCCGCCTTCACCGTCGCCCTGGTCCTCCAGGGCGTGCTCGGCGGCACCTTCGCCGCGTCCAACGGCTACCTGGGCGCCGCGCTGGAAGGACCACAGCTGTCCAAGGCGCTGACGCTGATGCAGGGCGCAGCGCGCGCCGCGCTCGTCTTCGCCCCGATCGTGGTCGGCAGCCTCTCCCCCTGGCTGTCCCCGCACCGCCAGTACGCCCTGCTCGCCGTCCTGCCGCTGACGGCCGCGGCGCTGATCGCCGCGCTGCCGGAATCCCGCGGCGGGCGGGCACGGCCCCGTACGCCCGCGCCGGCGCCTTCCGACGCCCCGGTCGCGGAGCCGGGCGGGGGCGGGGAGCCGGGCCGCGGGCGGGCCACCCTGTACCGGCTGTACGCCCTGGAGTTCGCCTTCGTCTTCTCCACGGTCATCTCCTTCCCGTACCTGATCTCCCTCGTCGACGAGCGGATCCCCGGCACCTCGCCGGCGGTCTCCGGCGTCCTCTTCGCCCTGCCCCACCTGTGCTACCTCGCCGCCGCGATGTGGGTGCACTCCACGTTCCACGCGCGCCCGCGCCTCGGCGTGGCGATCGGCTTCGCCTGCATAGCCCTCGGGCTGGCCGGACACTGGCCGGCCCACTCGCTCGCCACCCTGGCCGCCGTCCGCCTGCTGCTGGGCGCGGGCCTGACCCTCGGTCTCGTCTGCCTCTCCGTGATGGCCTCCGAATGCGCCAAGGGGCGCGCGCCGGGCGGGCTGTTCGGCTCGATCGAGTTCTTCTCCAAGGCCGGAGCCGTCGCCGCGGGCCTCGCCGCCGCCGTCGGCAACAGCCTGTACGGGCCGACCGCCCCCGTGCTAACCGGTACCGCCGTGGCCCTGGCCACCGTCTGCGCGACCGCGCTCCCGGCCCTGAACCTCCGTTCCCCCCGCTCTCTCCGCACCCGCTGGAGCCGTTGATGTCCCTGACCGATGCAAGCGGTGCCGCCCCCGTCGCCACCCGTGCCGCCGTATCCCCGGCCGGGCTGCCCACGGCCGACGAAGCGGTCGCCCACACCCTCCTGAACTGCCTGCTGCGCGAGCTGTCCGGGCCGGAACACCAGACCGCCGTGGCCGACGGCCACCTGCTGCTGTGGCTGCCCCGCCGCGGAGTGCTGCTGCGCGCCGCCCTGCGCCGCACCTCGCTGCTCGGCGCCCACCGCTTCACCGGTCCGGTGCGCGAGCGCCGGGACGGCGGGTGGGCCGCGGTCGGCTGGCGCCGGCTCGCCGAGTACGTCCAGGACGAACTGGCGCTGCGGACCGACGTGCGCAACGAGGAGTTCCTGGAGCAGGTCGCCTCCAGCCACGAGGCCGTCTCGGCCGCCCTCGCCGTACGCGCCGCCCGGCCGGCCACGGGCACCGCCGTCGGGGACGGCGACGGGCTCGCCGCCTACCTGGAGTCCGAGCAGTCCCTCGTCCTCGGCCACCGCTTCCACCCCACCCCCAAGGCCCGCAGCGGCGACATCGCCTCCTGGCTCGCCTACGCGCCCGAGACCGGCGCCACCTTCCGGCTGCGCCACCTCGCCGTGCGCGAGCACCTCGTCATCGAGGAGAGCGCCGAGGACGGTGCGACACGGCCCCTCGACGCCCTGCGCGCCGACGTCCCCGACGGCTACCGGCTGCTGCCGGCGCACCCCTGGCAGTACGAGATGCTCAGCGGGTCCCCGCAGCTGCGCGCGGCCCTCGACCGCGGCGACGTGCTGGACCTCGGCGAGGGCGGCGAGCCCTTCGCCGCCACCGCCTCGGTCCGCACCCTGTACGACGGGGACACCTTCCTGAAGTTCAGCCTCAACGTCCGCATCACCAACTGCCTGCGCAAGAACGCCAGTTACGAACTCTCCGGCGCGGTCGCCCTGACCCGCCTGCTGGCCCCGGTCCTGGGGGACCTGGAGGCCCGCTTCCCCGGCACCGCCATGCTCCGCGAGCCCGCCTACCGCAGCATCGCCCTGCCCGGCCCCGACGGCACCCCGGACCGGTCCCTCCTGGAGGGCTTCGGCGTGATCGTCCGGGAGGGCCTGCTCACCCGGCTCATGCCCGGCACCACCCCCCTCCTGGCCGCCGCCGTCGCCGACGAGTACCCCACGGGCCCCGGGCACATCTCCCGCCTCATCGACACCGGGGACCCGCAGGCCGCCCTCGCCTGGTGGGCCGCGTACGTGAAGCTGCTCGTACCGCCCGTCCTGTCCGCGTACTTCGACCACGGCCTGGTCCTGGAGCCGCACCTGCAGAACGTCGTCGTCTGCGTCGACGACGAGGGCATGCCGGCCCAGGTGCTCTTCCGCGACCTCGAGGGCACCAAGCTCGTCCCCGAGCACCACGCGGACCTCCTCGCCGCACTGCCGGCCGACGTCGCCGGCCCCATGACGTACGACGCCCAGCGCGGCTGGGACCGGGTCGTCTACTGCCTGCTGGTCAACCACATCGCCGAGATGCTCGCCGCCCTCGCCGACCTCCACCCGCAGACCGAGGCCGCCCTGTGGTCCCAGGTCCGCGCCACCGTCCAGGAGCACGCCGACCGGCACGGCTGCCCGCCGCGCCTGGCCGCCCTGCTCGCCGGCGTGCCGCTGCCCGCCAAGGCGAACCTGCTCACCCGCTGGGAGCGCAAGGCCGACCGCGAAGCCGGATACGTCCGGCTGGCCTCCCCGCTCACCGAGGACGTGCTGTCCCAGGTGCTGCGCGACCACACCGACGACGACCGCACCGAAGACGCCCACGCCGAAACCACCCGGAGCCCCCGTTGACCGCCCCCACCGCAGCCGTACGCGACCGCGTCCTCGACCTCGCGGCGACGGAACTGCCCGCCTACCTGTACGACCTGACGGCCCTGCGCGAGCACGCCGCCGCCGTACGGGCCGCCCTGCCGGAGCGCGTCGAGCTCTACTACGCGGCCAAGGCCAACCCGGAGGCGGAGATCCTCGCCGCCCTCGCACCGTACGTCGACGGCTACGAGGTCTCCTCCGGCGGCGAACTCGCCCACGTCTCCAAGGCGGTGCCGGGCAGCCCCCTCGCCTTCGGCGGGCCCGGGAAGACCCCGGCGGAGATCGTGAGCGCCCTCGAACTGGGCGTGCAGCGCTTCCACGTGGAGAGCCTGCACGAGCTGCGGATGCTGGCCGACCTCGTCACGCGCACCGCCCCCGGCTCCGCGGTTCCCGGGGTGCTGCTCCGCTGCAACCTGCCCCTGGACGCCGCCTCCCTCGAAGGCAGCTCCCTGGCCATGGGCGGCCGCCCCACCCCCTTCGGCCTGGACCCCGACGACGCCGACACGGCGGTGCGCCTGCTCACCGACGGCACCTACCCGCGGCTGCGCCTGCTGGGCGTCCACGCCCACCTGGCCAGCGGGCTCGACGCCCCCGAGCAG
Source organism: Streptomyces sp. NPDC048352 (assembly GCF_040651895.1). Taxonomy (NCBI): domain Bacteria; kingdom Bacillati; phylum Actinomycetota; class Actinomycetes; order Kitasatosporales; family Streptomycetaceae; genus Streptomyces; species Streptomyces sp. NPDC048352. Next base: position 73,238 of record NZ_JBEZKZ010000018.1, on the reverse strand, counting down.
CTCGCCGTCGCCGAGTCCGTCGTGACCTGGGCCGCCGGCCTCGCCGCCCGCCACCGCGTCACGTTCTCGGAGGTCAACGTGGGCGGCGGCATGAGCGTCGACTACGCGGACCCGGACGCCCGTTTCGACTGGACGGCCTACGGCGCGGGCCTCGCCCGGCTCGCGGACGCGCACCCCGGCCTGACCCTGCGCATCGAGCCCGGCCGCGCCCTGACCGCGTACTGCGGCTGGTACGCCACCGAGGTACTGGACGTCAAGCGCAGCCGCGGCGAGGAGTTCGCCGTGGTCCGCGGCGGCACCCACCACCTGCGCACCCCGGCGACCAAGGGCCACGACCAGCCCTGCACCGTGCTGCCCGTCGCCGCATGGCCCCACCCCTGGCCCCGGCCGGGTGCCGAGGGGGAGCGGATCACGCTCACCGGCCAGCTGTGCACGCCCAAGGACCTGCTGGCGCGCGGCGTGCCGGCCGCCGGCCTGCGGGCGGGGGACCGGGTGGCGTTCGGGGTCGCGGGAGCCTACGCCTGGAACATCTCGCACCACGACTTCCTGATGCACCCGCGCCCCGGCTTCCACTTCCTGGAGGCCGACCGGGCCCGAACCGGCGCCTGAGGCGCCCCGTCCCGAGAAAGCGGGCCCGCGACGCGGCACGGCGCGGCCCCCGACCGGAACCGGCCGGGGGCCACGCCGTACGGGGCCGCGGGAGATCAGGTCTCGCGGCGACGGTCGCGCAGGGAGTCGCCCACTCCGCGCGCGCTCTCGTCGGCCTTGCCCATGGTTTCCTTCGTCTTGCCCTTGACCTGGTCCATCTTGCCTTCGGCCTTCATCCGGTCGTTGCCGGTGACCTTGCCGACGGCCTCCTTCGCCTTGCCCTTGGCCTGGTCCATCTTGCCCTTGGCCTTCTCCGCCATGGTGATCTCCTTTCCGAGAGCCTCACGGGACCGCCTGCCCAGCTTCCGCCGTCCAAACCCGATCGGGTGGAACCGGGCCGCGATGCGGTGCGGGACGCCGCCGACCGGTTACACGCCAAGGGGCGGTGAGGACCGTCAGGAGAGGCAGGCGTTTCGGCATGGACGGCCACGAAGCCACGCACGCGCAGGTCACGCTGTACGTCAACGGCGAACGGCACACCCTCGACCTGGACCACCGCACGACCCTGCTCGACGCGCTGCGCGAGCGGCTCGACCTCACCGGCTCGAAGAAGGGCTGCGACCACGGCCAGTGCGGGGCCTGCACCGTCCTCGTCGACGGCCGGCGGCTCAACAGCTGCCTGCTGCTCGCCGTCGCCCAGGACGGCGCGCGGGTCACCACCGTCGAGGGCCTCGCCGGGCCCGACGGGCGGCCCCACCCGCTCCAGGAGGCCTTCGCGGCCCGGGACGCCTTCCAGTGCGGCTACTGCACGCCCGGCCAGCTCTGCTCGGCCGTCGGCCTGCTCGCCGAGGCGAAGGCGGAGGGCGCGGACCTCACCCGTGAGGCGATCGCCGAACGGCTGAGCGGCAACCTGTGCCGCTGCGGCGCCTACCCGCGCATCGTCGACGCCGTACGGGACGTGGTCGCGTGAAGCCCTTCCACTACGTCCGCCCCGCCGGCCTCGCCGAAGCGGCCGGGGCCCACGGCGGCCGGCCCGGCTCCGCCTACCTCGCCGGCGGCACCAACCTCGTGGACCTGATGAAGCTCGGCGTCGAGCGGCCCGACACCGTCGTGGACATCGCCCGCCTGCTGCCCGCCGACGTCGAGGCCACCGCGGACGGCGGGGTCCGCGTCGGCGCCGGCGTCCGCAACGCCGACCTCGCCACGCACCCGGTCGCCGGGGCCCGCTGTCCGGCCCTCGCCCAGGCCCTCCTCGCCGGGGCGTCGGCGCAGCTGCGCAATGCCGCGACGACCGGCGGCAACCTGCTCCAGCGCACCCGCTGCGGCTACTTCCAGGACGTGTCCAAGGCCTGCAACAAGCGGGAGCCGGGCAGCGGCTGCGCCGCCCTGGACGGCGTCAACCGCGAGCACGCCGTACTCGGGCACTCCCCGCTGTGCGTCGCCACCCACCCCTCCGACCTCGCCGTGGCGCTGAGCGCGCTCGACGCCGAGGTGGAGGTCACCGGCGCCGACGGCGTCCGCAGGGTGCCGCTCGACGGCTTCCTGCGGCTGCCCGGGGAGCACCCCGAGCGGGACACGACGCTGGGGCACGGGGAGCTCGTCACGGCGGTCGTCCTGCCGCCCGGCGTGTTCGGCGTCCCCTCCGCCTACCGCAAGGCCAGGGACCGCGCCTCGTACGCCTTCGCGCTCGCGTCGGCCGCAGCGGTCCTGGAGACCCGGGACGGCCGGATCTCCCGGGTGGCGCTCGCCTTCGGCGGGCTGGCGCACCGGCCCTGGCGGGCCCGGGTCGCCGAGGAGCGCCTGCTGGGGGAGCGGCCGGCGGAAGACGTCCTGCGCACGGCCGTGGACGCGGAACTCCAGGCGGCCCGCCCGCTGCGCGACAACGCCTTCAAGGTGCGCCTCGCCCGCAACCTCGCCGTCGACGTACTGGGCCGGCTCGCCGGGTCCCTGCCGGACTGACCCCGGCGGCCGCCCCGCCCGCCCGGCGGGGTGCGCGCGGCGCGACAGAAGGAGAGACATGGAAGGCTTCACCGCGCTCGGCTCGCCCGCGACCCGGCGGGAGGCCGTGCCGAAGGTCACCGGCACCGCCCGCTACGCCGCCGACCACACCCCGCCCGGCTGCCTGTACGCCTGGCCGGTACCCGCCACCGTGGCGTCCGGCCGGACGGTCCGCGTGGACACGGCCGCGGCCGGGGCGCTGCCCGGCGTGGTGGCCGTGCTCACCGCCTCCGACGCCCCCCGGCTGGGGCCGACCGAGGACGCGGCGCTGCGGCTGCTCCAGGACGCGCGGGTGCCCCACCGCGGCTGGTACGTCGCCCTGGCGGTGGCCGACACCCTGGAGCGGGCCCGGGCCGCCGCCGAGGCCGTGACCGTGACGTACGAGGCCGAGGGCGCCCCCGACGTCCGGCTGTACGAGGAGCACCCCGGCGCCTACGCCCCCGAGAAGGCCAACGGCGGCTACCCCGGGCGCAGCGAGCGGGGCGACGCGCTCGCCGCGTACGCCTCCGCGCCGGTGCGCGTCGACTGCCGGTACACGGTGCCCCCGCTGCACAACCACCCGATGGAGCCGCACGCGGCCACCGCCGTCTGGGACGCGGACGAGGGCCGGCTGACGGTGTACGACTCCAGCCAGGGCGCCAACACCGTCCGCACCGAGCTGGCCTCCCTGTTCGGCCTGCCGGAGGAGCGGATCACCGTGAACTCCGAACACGTGGGCGGCGGATTCGGCTGCAAGGGCACGCCCCGCCCGCACGTCGTGCTCGCCGTCATGGCGGCCCGGCACACCGGCCGGCCCGTGAAGCTCGCCCTGCCCCGCGGCCACCTGCCCGCCGTGGTGGGCCACCGCGCCCCCACCCTGCACCGGCTCCGCATCGGCGCCCGCCCCGACGGCACCCTCACGGCCCTGGCGCACGAGGTCACCACCCACACCTCGCGGATCCGCGAGTTCGTCGAGCAGGCGGCCGTCCCCGCCCGGGTGATGTACGAGGCGCCCGACCTCCTCACCGCGCACCGGGTCGTACCGCTCGACGTCCCCACCCCGTCCTGGATGCGGGCGCCCGGCGAGACGCCCGGCATGTACGCGCTGGAGTCGGCGATGGACGAACTCGCCGACGCCCTGGGCATCGACCCCGTCGAGCTGCGGCTGCGCAACGAGCCGGCCGCGGAGCCGGACAGCGGACGCCCGTACAGCAGCCGCAACCTGGCGGCCTGTCTGCGCGAGGGCGCACGGCGCTTCGGCTGGGCGGACGCCCGCACACCCCGGGCATCCGGCGCCCTGCTGACCGGCGCCGGCGTGGCCGCGTCCACGTACCCGGTGCTGGTGGCCCCCTCCCAGGCGCTCGCGCACGCCCTGCCGGACGGCACCTACCGGGTGGAGGTGGCCGCCACCGACATCGGGACCGGGGCCCGCACCGTCCTGGCCCTGGTCGCCGCCGACGCGCTGGGCGTGCCCGCGGACCGGGTGACGAGCGTGGTCGGGCACACCGGCCTGCCCCAGGCACCGCTCGCGGGCGGCTCGTCCGGTACCGCGTCCTGGGGATGGGCGGTGCACGAGGCCTGCCGTGCGCTCGCACTGAAGCTGGAGCGGCGGGACGGCAACGTCCCCGAGGGCGGGATCTGCGCCTCCGCCGACACCACCGCCGCCGCCAAACAGCGCTCGCCGTACGCGCGCCACGCCTTCGGCGCCCAGTTCGCCGAGGTGCGGGTCGACACGGTGACCGGGGAGGTGCGGGTGCTGCGCATGCTGGGCGTCTTCGCGGCCGGCCGCATCCTCAACCCGCTCACGGCCCGCTCCCAGTTCGTGGGCGGCATGACGATGGGCCTGGGCATGGCCCTCACCGAGCACTCCCCGCTGGATCCGGTGTACGGCGACTTCACCGCGCGCGACCTGGCCTCGTACCACGTGCCGGTGCACGCCGACGTACCCGACATCGAGGCGTACTGGGTGGACGAGCACGACAAGCACCTGAACCCCATGGGCAGCAAGGGGATCGGCGAGATCGGCACGGTGGGCGCGGCCGCCGCCATCGGCAACGCCTTCGCCCGCGCGACCGGCCGCCGGATCCGCGAGCTGCCCCTCACCCCCGACCGGGTCCTCGCCGCCCTGGCCGGGGAAGAGGCCTGAGCGGCGCGGGGTCGGCGCGCACGGTTGCCCCGCCGGAGTGCGGGTAGCCGACGATGAGGAGCCGTCCGGGAGGAAGTCCCATGATCCAGGTGTCGATACCGCTGTTCCCCGCAGAAGACGGGGGTCTGCTGATCCCCGCCGACCACGTCACCGCGCTGCTGCGCCGCCTGGCCGAGGACTGGGTGGACGCCACCGAGACGGGCGAGATGCCCGCCGACGAGCGGACGGTGTCCGACCTGGCCGACGTACTGACCGAGCTCGCCGACCAGATCGACGTCGAGTGCATCGGCTGCGCCTCCGCGCAGGAGGAGCGGAAGGGCTGACGCCCTTCCGCTCCTCCTGTGGTGGCCGGCCGGTCCGGTCTCAGGTCTTCATCTCAGGTCTTCAGCAGGCGGTTGAAGAACGACCGGTAGTGCTGCAGCGCCATGCGCAGGTCCTCGGTGGCCACCTGGTCCCCGCGCTGCCACTGGCCCTGCAGGTCCTGCTTGTGCGTGTTGAACGTCCCGGCGAGGTCCTGCATGAGCTCGGCCACCAGGCTGTCCGCGGAGGTGACCGCCTCCTGCGGGTCGTCGACGAAACGGCCCTGGATCTCGCCCCAGGCGGTGCGGTACCGCTCGGCGTCCGCGGCGGAGACCAGCGGCTGGTCGTCCCCGGCGCCGCCCGGCTCCGCGGGCCCGCCCCGCACGGCGTCGTCGTCCGCGCCGGCCGTGGTGCTCCGGTCGCCGAGCCCCGCCGGTCCGAGGTCGTCGTCCTGGGAGCGCCCGAGCTCCTCGTCCCGGCCGCGTCCGAGGCCGTCGCCCCGGCCGCCGGTGTCCGCGACCTGGTCGTCGCGGCCGGTCAGCGGCGCGTCCCCCTCGTCCTGGCCACCCCTCCGCGCCTCGGACAGGGTGTCCCCGGACGCCTCGCCCGGGTAGACGGGCACCGCGCCCCCGCCGGACTCGTCCGGGCCCGCCAGGTCCTCCGTGCTCAGCGGGGTGCGCTCGGTCGTCTCGTTCTCGTCGTGGTTGCGCATCTCACCGGCTCCTCTGGTCCGTGAGCAGTTCTTCGAACAGGGCGCGGTAGTGCACCATCGCCCCGCGCAGCTCCTCCGTCGTCGCCCGGCCCGCGGAGCTCCGCGTCCGGACGTCGTGCGCCGCGCGGTAGTGCTCCAGCGTGCTGCCGTGCTCGACCGACAGGTCGCGCACCGCCCCCTCGAAGCCCTCGGTGGGGTAGCCGCGTTCCCGCATCAGCCTGGACACCAGGTCGTCGGCCTCGTCGACGGCGCCCGCCGGGCGGTCGACGAAGTGCTCCTGGACGCCCGTCCACTCCTCGGCGTACCGGCGCCGCCGGTCGGCGGGGAGTTCCTTGATGTCGAGCCGGTCGTGCCGGGCCTCACGGGCGCGCAGCTCGCGCTCGGCGGCCAGCGCGCCGCCCTTCTCCTCGACCGTGCGCGCGTACTCCGGCCCGAAGCGGTCGCGCAGATGGCGCCGCCGCGCCAGCAGCCACAGAATCGTGGCGAGGGCGATCACCACGACCACCCCGGCGACGATCACCGCTATGAGCGTGCTTGTGGACATCTTGGGCCTCCGTCCTGGCGGCCTTGCGCCTTTACGGCGCGGCTGCCCACCCTGCTGCCCGACAAACCCGGCGGCCCGGCGCCACACGGTCCCGGACAGCTGCGCGCGCAGGGTGGCGGAGGGCCGTACAGTACATCCGCCCCACCTCCGGCATGGCATCCTCGACCTATGGAGGGCGAGTCCGTGCTACCCGCCGCGGGCGACGCCGCGGCCCCTGAGCTGCTGGCGCTGGCCAGGGTCGTGGCCAGGCTGCGTGCCGAGGTCGTCGACCTGGAGAACGTCGCCTCGATGACGGCCGTCCTTGAACGTGCCAAGGGCGTGGTGATGGCCCAGGCCGGCGTCTCGGCCGACGCCGCGTACCAGCTGCTGGCCGACCGCGCCGCGCAACGCCGTCGCACCGTCCTGGAAGAGTGCTGGATCACGCTGGGGCGGGCGGGCAGCGCCCCTCCCGAGCCGCCGCCGGCCGGCCCACAGGACCCGGCCCCCGTACTCGCCCAGCCGGACGCCTCGCCCTTCCGTACGAGCCGCTACCTCGTCTCCGGAACGCCCCGGGCCGGGAGCCGGTCGCTGCTCGCCCGGCTGGCCCAGGGGCTGGCAGGCGTCCGTACCCCCGACGAGGTCGCGGAGCTGCTGCGGTCGGTGTTCGCCGAGCCGGAGGACGTGGACGCGGTGATGATCTACACCGTGGCGGCCGCCGGCAGCCTGGCGCTCGCCGGACAGGCCGGCGCGGGCGACGCGACGGCCGAACAGTGGCGCCACATCCCCCCGCTCAGCGGGGTGGCCGCCCTGGAGGCGCTCAGCACCGGCGAGGCGGTGTGGCTGGAGGACCCGGACCGGGACGCCGCCCGGTACCTGCTGATCGGCGATCCCCCCGCCCGGTGGCCCTCGCGCGCCTGGCTCCCGGTGCCCGGCAGCGCGCCGGTGACGGCGGTGGTCGGGTTCTTCCGCAGCCGCCAGGGCCCCTTCGACGCCCGCACCCGGACCCTGCTGCGGCGGGCCGTGCGGCTCTGCGGCGGCCTGCTGCGCGAGGACCCGGGTCCGCACGGAGCCGACCCGCTGCGCGACGACGTGACCGCCGTCCAGACCGTCTTCGACGCCGTCGCCGGACCCGCGGTCCTGCTGTCACCGCTGCGCTCGCGCGCGGGGGAGGTCGAGGACTACCGGATCGAGGCGGCCGCACCCGAGTCGGTGGACGTGGCGGGGCGGCGGGGGAAGGAACTGGTCGGCCGGCGGATCCTGGAGACCTATCCGACGGTGGCCGGCACCGCGCTGTGGGAGGGCTACCTCGACGCCCTGACCACCGGGGCGGTGTACGAGGGCGAGCCGTTCGTCTACGAGGAGGTCAGCGCCGGGGTGCCGCAGCAGTCCGTGTACTCCGTGCGCGCGGCCCGGCTGGGGGAGCGGCTGGTGGTGTCGTGGATCCGCCACGACACGAGCGAGCGGGAGACCCGCCGGCTGGCCGACATGCAGCGGCTGGGGAACCTCGGCTGGGCGGGCTGGAACCTGGTCACGGACACCATCACCTGGTCCGACCAGGTCTACGCGATCTTCGACCGGGAGCCGGCGCTGGGCCCGATGCGGCTGGAGGAACTGCCCCGCCACCTGCTGGCGGAGGACCTCCCCAGGCTGGCCTCGGCGGTGCAGCGGCTGCTGGCCGACGGCAGGGCGGTCGACCAGCAGTTCCGCATCAGCACCCGTCAGGGGGTACGGCACCTGCGGATCGTCGCGGAGGCCCAGACGGACGCGGACGGCAGCCCGGTGGAGGTGCACGGCTTCTTCCAGGACCTGACCGCGCAGCGGGACGTCGAACAGGCCCTGCTGGAGAGCGAACGCGCCAACCTCGTCCAGCGCGGCATGCTGAAGGCCGAACGCGCCCTCGCCGCCCGCCTCCAGGACACCCTCCTGCCCATCCCCGAACAGTCGCTGGAGCTGGCCGGCCTGCGCGTCGACGTCGCGTACGTACCCGCCGACAGCGGGATCAACGTCGGCGGCGACTGGTACTCGGCCATCGAACTCCCGGACAGGAGCGCCCTGTTCGTGGTCGGAGACGTCGCCGGACACGGCCTGGGCGCCGTCGGCACCATGGCCCAGCTGCGGTTCACCACCAAGGGCATGACCATCACCGGCTCCCCCCTCCCGGAGGTGCTGCGCCTGCTGAACACCCTCCTGCTGCACACGGCGGTCGATCCGCACGGGGCGACGGCCACCATGGTGATGGGCCGCTACCAGCCCTGGGACCACCGCCTGACCTGGGTACGGGCCGGACACCTGCCGCCCCTGCTGATCCGGGACGGCGAGGCGCGCTTCCTGCCGCAGCCGGAAGGCTGCCTGCTGGGGGCCGCGTACGACTCCTCGTACGGCCAGGAGACGATCGACCTGCTGCCGGGCGACCACCTGCTGCTCTACACGGACGGCCTGGTGGAGGACCCCGGCGAGGACATCGGAGCGGGCCTCGACCGGCTCGCGGACACCGCCCTGCGGCTGCTGCGGGAGGGCCGGGGCGACACCCTCGCCCGCTCCCTGGCGGCGCTGCGGCAACTGAACCGGGACGACATCTGCGTCCTCGACATCAACGTGCCCGGCACCCGCCCCCGGTGATCATGAACGGTGGGCGATGGGGGAGAATCGCCTGCACCGGACATGACCACCGAAGAAGGACAGGAGCACGCCCGTTGAACGAGGAAAGTCGCCAACAGGCCCGGCAGTTCCTCCAGCCGGGGGAGCACCTCATAGCCGCCTGCTCCCACGAACTCGGCCCGGGCGTGCCCACCCCTCCCGAGTCGATGCTCGCGCCGCCGGAACCCCCCGACCTCCAGCGGCGGATCGAGGCGCGCCTGCCCCGCCCGCTGCGGCAGCTGGCCAAGTCCCGGGGCCTCGACCCCCGTCGGTCGAGGCCGGCCGCCGCGGCGGACGCGGCCGACCGGATGCCGGACGCCCTGGACGGCCTCGGCTCGCGCGCGACGCACGGCACGAGCATGGAGGGCGGCTGGGAGAGCGCGGCCGGACACTTCGTCATCGGCCGAGCCAACGTGCGCGGTTCGCTCACCTGCGTGCTGGCCCTCACGGACCGGCGCTGGTTCGGCCTCAGCGACGTCTCGCCGCTGTGGCAGACGACCCCCGTGATGAAGCAGTTCTGGGAAGTGCCCCGTTCGGCCGTGGCCGCCGTGCGCGCCAACCCGACGGGCGCCCTCCAGATGGGCCGTATGGACATCGAGTTCACCGACGGCTCCTGGGTCGCCCTCCTCGCCACGGCGCCCGCGCACGCGAGGCCCTTCGCCGCAGCCTCCGCCCGCTACCGCTGACCCGTCCGCCCAGCCGGCGGTCGACCCGTCCGACGTCTTCGTCGTCGCCGCCCCCGAGACGGCGGTGGCAGAATGACGGAACGTGAGCGAACCCCTGTGCCGCCGGCCCGTCCTGATCGTCGACGCGGCGAACGTCGTGGGCTCCGTGCCCGACGGATGGTGGCGCGACCGCAAGGGTGCCGCGGAGCGGCTGCGCGACCTCCTCGCCGGACGGGACGCGGGCGAGGAGGTCATCCTCGTCGTCGAGGGCGCGGCCCGGGGCGTCGAGTCCGTGCCCGGCGTCCGCGTCGACGCCGCCCCCGGCAGCGGCGACGACCGCATCGTGGAGCTGGCCGCCGCCCATGCGGACCGCCCCTGCGTGGTGGTCACCGCAGACCGGGCGTTGCGCGAACGGGTGAAGGCCTACGGCGCGCAGTGCGCCGGCCCCCGCAGCGTGCGACCGTCCTAGAGGGACACCGCATCCGGCCACGCCCGGGCTCCAACGGGAAAATCCCCCACGGCGACCCTAGGCTGGTGGGCTGTTCGCCGCCGGACCGGAACAACCCGGGCAGACCCGGGCTCCACCGGCGCCCCGGACGCCTCCGGGAGCGAGACGTGAGGGCCCATGGCAGCCACACCTGAGCGTGCTGACCTCACTCTGACGGCCGACGGGGCCAGGCCGGCCGAGGCCGCCCCCGCCCCCGGCCGCGTGGTGTCGCACGGGATCCTGCCCGAAGGCGCTGTGCCCGACCGGGTCGTGTCCGGGCGGGCGGTGTCCGGCGGGGTCCCGCCCGGCGGGGTCCCGCCCGGCGAGGCCGACCGGGCTGTGGCCGGTGGCGGAGAGCCGCCGGGGGGCCCCGGCGCGTACGCCCTGTTCTCCGCCGGGCCCGCCGCCCCGCCCCGCACCCTCCTCGACGTCTTCGACGCCTCCGTACGGGCCCACCCCGACGAACCCGCCCTGGACGACGGCACCTCCCGGCTGACCTACCGGGCCCTGGCCGCGCAGGTCGAGCGCCGGCGGCGGGCGCTCGCGGCCGCCGGGGTGGGGCTCGGCGACCGGGTCGGCGTCCGCATCCCCTCCGGTACCAACGAGCTGTACGTGGCCGTCCTCGCCGTCCTCGCCGCGGGCGCCGCCTACGTGCCGGTCGACGCCGAGGACCCGGACGAGCGGGCCCGGCTGGTCTTCGGCGAAGCCGGCGTACGCGCGGTGATGGGCGCCGGACGGCGCATCGACCCCGTTGACGGCGCGCGCCCCGCCGGCCCCCGCGCTCCCGCCCCCGCCGCCCGGCCCGGCCCCGGACACGACGCGTGGATCATCTTCACCTCCGGCTCCACCGGCAGGCCCAAGGGCGTCGCCGTCAGCCACCGCAGCGCCGCCGCCTTCGTGGACGCCGAGGCCGCCCTGTTCCTCGCCGACGAGCCGATCGGGCCCGGCGACCGGGTCATGGCCGGGCTCTCCGTCGCCTTCGACGCCTCCTGCGAGGAGATGTGGCTGGCCTGGCGCCACGGCGCCTGCCTCGTGCCCGTCCCCCGCCACCGCGTCCGCAGTGGCGCCGACCTCGGTCCGTGGCTGGTGGAGCAGGAGATCACCGTCGTCTCCACCGTGCCGACACTGGCCGCGCTCTGGGAGCCCGCGGCCCTCGACGAGGTCCGGCTGCTGATCTTCGGCGGGGAGGCCTGCCCGCCCGAACTGGCCGCCCGCCTGGTCACCGAGGGCCGCGAGGTCTGGAACACCTACGGCCCCACCGAGACCACCGTCGTCGCCTGCGCCGCCCTCCTGACCGGCGAGGAACCCGTCAGGATCGGACTCCCGCTCGGCGGGTGGGAGCTGGCCGTCGTCGACGCCACGGGCGAGCCCGTCCCCATGGGCGGCAGCGGCCTGCTCGTGATCGGCGGCGCCGGCCTCGCCCGCTACCTCGACCCCGCCAAGGACGCCGAGAAGTACGCCCCGCTGGAATCCCTCGGCTGGCCGCGCGCCTACCGCAGCGGCGACCTCGTGCGCGCCGAACCGGAGGGCCTGGTCTTCCTCGGCAGGAGCGACGAGCAGGTCAAGCTCGGCGGCCGCCGGATCGAACTCGGCGAGGTCGACGCCGCGCTCCAGGCCCTGCCCGGGGTCGCCGGCGCGGCCGCCGCCGTCCGCACCGCCCGCGGCGGCAACCAGCTCCTCGTCGGCTACCTCGTCACCCAGGACGGCTGGGACCGCACCGCCGCGCTCGAACGGCTGCGCGCCGAACTGCCCGCCGCGCTCGTACCGCTGCTCGCGCCGGTCGACGCCCTGCCGACCCGCACCTCCGGCAAGGTCGACCGCGACGCGCTGCCCTGGCCACTGCCGGGACCGGAGACGGCGGGCCCCGCCGAGCAGCTGTACGGCACGGAGGCTTGGCTCGCCGAACAGTGGAGCGAGACCCTCGGCGTCCCCGTGACCGGCCCCGCCGACGACTTCTTCGCGGCCGGCGGCAACAGCCTCGCCGCCGCGCAGCTCACCACCCGGCTGCGCACCCGCTACCCCCGGGTGGCCGTCCTCGACGTCTACCAGAACCCGACGCTGCGCAGACTGGCCCGGCGGCTGGAGAGGTCCGTGCGCGAGGACGGCGCCGCCCGGACCGTCGCACCGGTGCCGCTGCGCTCCAGGGCCGCCCAGTGCCTGCTGCTGCTCCCGCTGTTCACCCTCGTCGGCCTGCGCTGGACGGTGGTCGCGCTGGCCCTGGGCAACCTGCTGCACCGGCTCGGGCCGTACCCGTGGGCGCCGACCGCCTCCTGGTGGTACGTCGCCGCCGGCGCGGCCCTGCTCTTCAGCCCGCCCGGCCGCCTCGCGGTCGCCGCCGGCGGCGCGCGCCTGCTGCTGCGCGGGGTCAGGCCGGGACGCCACCCGCGCGGCGGGAGCGTGCACCTGCGGCTGTGGACGGCCGAACGGCTAGCCGAGTACTCCGGCGCCACCTCCCTCACCGGCCCCTGGCTCCAGCGCTACGCCCGGGCCCTCGGCGCCCGCGTCGGCCCCGAGGTGGACCTGCACTCCCTGCCCCCCGTCACCGGCATGCTCAGGCTCGGCCGCGGCTGCGCCGTGGAGTCGGAGGTGGACCTCTGCGGCCACTGGCTCGACGGTGACCGGCTCGAGATCGGCCCGGTCAGGATCGGCGCGGGCGCGGTGGTCGGCACCCGCAGCACGCTGTTCCCCGGCGCACGGGTCGGCAAGCGCGCCGAGGTGGCACCGGGCTCCGCCGTGACCGGACAGGTCCCGACCGGCCAGCGCTGGGCCGGAGCCCCGGCCGTCAAGCTCGGCCGGGCCAAGCACGACTGGCCGCAGGAGCGCCCGCCGCGCGGCGCCCACTGGCGGGCCGTCTACGGCGCCACCGGCTCCTGCCTCACCGCCCTGCCCCTGCTCGCCGCCCTGCCCGCCCTGCTCGTCGCCGCCCGGTTCGTGCCCGCCGACGCCGGCCCCGCCGAGGCCCTGCGCGGCGCCCTCCTCGCCGTGGTGCCCGGGGCACTCGCCTACGCCCTGGCGTACGCGCTGCTCCTGCTGGCCGCCGTACGGCTGCTCAGCCTCGGACTGCGCACCGGCACCCATCCCACCCACAGCCGCGTCGGCTGGCAGGCCTGGGCGGTGGTCCAGCTGATGGACCTGGCCCGTGCGACGCTCTTCCCGCTGTACGCCGGCCTGGTCACACCGGTGTGGCTGCGGTTGCTCGGCATGCGCGTCGGGCGGGGCGCGGAGGTGTCCACCGTGCTCGCCCTGCCGAGCCTCACCACCGTCGGCGACGGCGCGTTCCTGGCCGACGACACCCTGACCGCCCCCTGCGAACGGGGCGGCGGCTGGGTGCGGATCGGACGCTCCGAGATCGGCCGCCGGGCGTTCCTCGGCAACTCCGGGATGACCGCGCCCGGCCGCACCGTGCCCGACGGAGGGCTGGTCGGCGTCCTCTCCGCCACTCCGAAGAAGGCCAAGAAGGGCAGCTCCTACCTGGGTCTGCCCCCGGTCAGGCTGCCGCGGTCCGCCGCGGCCGCCGACCGCAGCCGTACGTACGACCCGCCCGCGCGGCTCCTGTGGGCGCGCGGGCTCGTCGAGCTGGGCCGGCTGCTCCCCGTGTTCTGCTCGGCCGCGCTGGCCGTCCTCACCCTGGCGGCGCTGTGCGCCCTCGGCTCGGGGAGCGCGCTGGGCGTGGCGGGAGCCGCCCTGGCCTCGGGGGCGGTGCTGCTCACCGCCGGTGCGGCCGCCGCCGCGGTCACCGTCGCCGCGAAGTGGCTGCTGGCGGGCCGCCACCGCCGGGGGGAGCACCCGCTGTGGAGCGGCTCCGTGTGGCGGGGCGAACTGGCCGACACCTTCGTGGAGGTCCTGGCCGTGCCCTGGCTCGCCGGATCGGTACCCGGCACACCGCTGCTGGTCCTGCTGCTGCGCGGGCTCGGGGCGCGCATCGGCCGCGGCGTGTGGTGCGAGAGCCACTGGCTGCCCGAAGCGGACCTCGTGACCCTCGGCGACGCCGTCACCGTGAACCGCGGCTGCGTCCTGCAGACGCACCTCTTCCACGACCGGATCATGCGGACGGATACTGTGGTCCTCCGCGAGGGCGCCACCCTGGGCCCGGGCGGAATCGTCCTGCCCGGGAGCACGGTCGGGGAACGCAGCACCCTGGGTCCCGCCTCCCTCGTGATGGCCGGGGAGTCCGTCCCCGCCGGCACCCGGTGGCTGGGCAATCCGATCGAGGCGTGGCGGTCCTGAGCGGACCCGGGCACAGCGCAGGGAGCGGAACCGGCGATGAGCGGCCAGACGGGGGCGGCGGACCCCTACTTCCCGGACAACGGCGACCACCGGTACCGCGTGCACCGGTACGAACTCGCCCTGGAGTACCGGCCCGGGCCCAACCGCCTCTCCGGGACCGCGCGGCTCAGCGCCATCGCCGGCCCGGCCGCGCTGGCCGAGTTCCAGCTGAACCTGGCCGCGTTCCGCGTCGGCCGGGTCCTGGTGGACGGCCGGGCCCCCCAGTACGCCCACCGGGCCGGCCGGCTGCGCGTCCGGCCGGCCAAACCCCTGCCCGCCACGTCCGCGTTCACCGTCGAGGTGCAGTGGGCGGGCAACCCCAGGCCGGTGCGCAGCCCCTGGGGCGGCATCGGCTGGGAGGAGCTGACCGACGGGGCGCTGGTCGCCAGCCAGCCCGTGGGAGCGCCCTCCTGGTACCCGTGCAACGACCGCCCGGCCGACAAGGCGAGCTACCACATCTCGCTCAACGTCCCTTCCGCCTACACGGTGGCCGCCGTGGGCCGCCTGCTCACCCGCACCACCCGGTCCAGCACCACCACCTGGGTGTACGAGCAGCCCGCGCCCACCCCCAGCTACCTGGTGGGCCTCTCCATCGGCCCGTACCGGACGGTGCTGCTCGGCGACCCCGACTCCGGCGGCGTCCCGCAGAGCGCCCACGTGCCGGCCCGCCTGCTGCCCCGGTTCTCCCACGACTTCGCCCGCCAGCCCGCCATGATGCGGCTCTTCGAGGAGCTGTTCGGCCCCTACCCCTTCGGCGAGTACGCGGTGGTGGTCGCCGACGAGGAGCTGGACGTCCCCGTGGAGGCGCAGGGGCTGTCGCTGTTCGGCGCCAACCACGTGGACGGCGTACGCGGTGCGGAGCGGCTCGTCGCCCACGAGCTGGCGCACCAGTGGTTCGGCAACAGCGTGGGCATCGCGGACTGGCGCCACATCTGGCTCAACGAGGGCTTCGCCAAGTACGCCGAATGGCTCTGGTCGGAGCGCTCCGGCGGCCGCCCCGCGCACGAGCACGCGGCCGCCGCGCACCGCCTGCTGGCCTCGCGGCCCCAGGACCTCAGGCCGGCCGACCCGGGCCGCAAGCTGATGTTCGACGACCGCCTCTACCAGCGGGGCGGCCTCGCGGTGCACGCGGTCCGCTGCGCCCTGGGGGACGGGCGGTTCTTCCGCATGCTCCGCGACTGGACCACCCGGCACCGCCACGGGGTGGTGACCACCGGCGCCTTCACCGCCCATGCGGGCGGCTACGCCCCCGGACCGCTGGACGGCCTGTTCTCGGCCTGGCTGTACGAGCCGGCCCTGCCGCCGCTGCCGCCCCCGCCGTCCGGCGGCGGGGGCGGCTGAGCGGGCGGGGGCGTCACCGCCCGGCGCGGCCGCTCACGAGGGGCCGCTCGCGGTGCAGGGCGCCCAGCGGGATGCGGCGCTCGACGAGCGGCGTGCCGAAGACCGAGAGCTGGAGCTGGAGCTGTCCGTTCAGGTCGAAGCCGCCGTACAGCGCCCAGGAGCCGTTCGCCGAGGTCTTCCCGTCGGAGGACGCGCTCGCCGCGGCGTCCGCCTCGCCGCGCAGGTAGGGGGCGAAGTCCGCGGTGACACCGACGGCCCCGTACAGGCCGACGGAGGCCTCGGCGCCGAGGGCGCCCTTGACGCGCCCGGCGGCGGTGACCGACGCCTTCACGGGGGTGCTGCGCACGGCCGAGGTGCTGACCGGGTTCCAGCCCGTGCCCGCCGCGTAGCTGCCGCCGACGCGGAAGTCGCCCTGGACGTCCTGCCGGACGTCGAGGGTGACCCGGCCGTCGGCCTCCACCTGGACGTAGCAGGTCAGTTCGAGGTTGACGACGACGGGGACCGGGCCCACCTGGATCACGGGGTTGCTGCGGAGCTTGGCGAACGGGATGCGCTTGGGCGCGCCCGTGCTCGCCGCGGCGCGGCCCTTGAGCGCCCACTGCGAGGACCAGTCGCCGCTCATGCCGAGGAAGGCGGCGTCCGGACCGTGGCCCGCGCCCTTGCCGCCGTCGTACGAGAACTCCACGCGGGGCGCGAGCTGTACGAAGCCGGACACCGAGGCGCCCGCGGAGGCGGGGGCGTCCGGGGCGGTGTCGACGGCGGCGTCCACGTCGAGCCGCAGGGTGCCCAGGGGCAGCTTGGCGCCCTCGGGCCCGAACCGGGCCCCCTGGCCCTTCGCCCACGAGAAGGTGACGCCCTTCATGAGGGGCTCGACGACGACCGAGGACGGGTCGACCGGGACCTTGCCGTCGGCCTTGTCGTCGCCGAGGGCGGCGGCCAGCGTCGCCGGAGCGGTCTTCACCTCGGTGCCGCGGTCGGTCTTCCCGACGACCTCGGTGACCTTGGCGAGCAGGCCGTCGGGGGCGCCGGGCGCCGGCGCACTGGCGATCACGTCGCCCACCGCGACGGGCTTGGCGGGGGAGGTAGGAGCGGCGGAGGGACCGGCGGAGGGGCCGGCGGAGCGGCTCGGCGGGGGACCACCGCCCTGCTGGGCGGCGGCTATGACGGCCCGTCCGCTCGTCTTGTCGTAGGAGGCGACCTTCAGAGCGGCCTTCTCCGGGCCCTGATCGCCGCGGGTGCGGGCGATGGGTATGGGGGCGGACGACCCCTGGGGGGCGGCGTCCACGTCCAGTTGGCGCGTCCCGTCGGCGGCGGGAGCGAGGGCGGCGGGGCTGCCGGGCCCGGCCGCGGTCGTGGGAGCCGGAGACGAGCAGCCGGCGGCGGCGAGCGCCAGTGTGGTCAGTCCGGGCACCAGGAGGCGCCTGGCGAGCGTACGCACGTGGGTGTGACCTTCGCATTGGGGGGTGAAAGGCCGTTACCGATGGGTAACGTGAAGGCCGATCATGCCATGCGCGCAGGGTGCCGGTCATATCGGGTCGGGCCCAACTCGCCTGCCTGACAGGGTTGTTGAAGTTTCATGCACGGAGCGAGCGGGTCAGCGCTGCCAGATCCTGCGGTACGCCTCGCGGTAACCGGGCGGGTCCCAGGAGACGGCCCCCCGGCTGTTGGCCGCCGTGGCGATGTGGACGGGGGCGACGTAGCCGCTCGCCGGCCGGCCGGCGAAGGCCCGGTTGAACTCGTCGACGATCTGCCAGCCCTGCTGGGACAGCGGCTCGGGCACCGTGGCGGCCTGGTACTGGCCCGAGTTGATGCGCTGGAAGGCGGAGGGGTCGCCGTCGCCCGCGCCGATGTTCAGCGGCGGACCCCCGCCGGGCCGCCCGGCCGCGCGCAGGGCCGCCGCCGCGTCCGCGAAGTACAGGTCGTTGATGGCGACCGAACGGCTCCACTCCTTCCGGAACCGGGACAGGAGCGAGGAGACCGCCTGCGGGGTGCGGCTGCTCGCGTCCGGGATCGGGATGTTCTCGTACGCCAGGATCCGCACCCCGGGGCAGGTGGCCAGCTCCCGCTTGATCAGCTCGGCCTTGTTGCGGGCGAAGGGGATCGAGTCGTCGGTGAACAGGACCACCCCGGCCGCGCCGCGCGACCCGGCGATGACCCAGTCGGCGCTGATCCGCGCCACGTCCTCCACCTCGGTGGTCACGTTGGTGAAGAGCGCCGGGTCCCTGCTCGGCCCGGGGGCGTCCACGGCGTGCCAGCCGATCACCGGGATGTGCACCGCCCCCGCCCGCGCCATCTGCTGCGCCGTCAGGCGGGGGTCGAAGCCGCCGATCACGATGCCCGACGGCTTGAGGGTGACGGCCTGGCCGAGCGCCGCCTGGATGCCGGCCGGCGTGCCCTCCCCGTCGATCACCCGGACCGGCCAGCCGATGGCCCGCCCCGCCTCCTCGACCCCCTTCGCGACGCCCGCGACGCCGGGGTTGGTCATGGTCTGGGCGACGTAGACGAGGCTGCGCCCGGGGACCGCGGCGGGGCCGGTGGCGGGGCCGTTCCAGGACGCTCCGGTGCCCTCGGCCCGCCGCACGGCCGCCTCGGCCCGGGCGAGGGCGGCCGGGCAGCCGCCCTCCGACGGCCCGCTCCCGGCCGACGGGCCCCGCCCGCAGCCGGCCAGGAGGACGGCGGCCGCTGCGAGCAGGGCCGCGGTGGTGAGGGGGGTGCTGCGGTTCGGGTACACGGTGCTCCTGGCGTGGTGCGCGTACGGGGACTACGGGGTGGGCCCGGGCGGCCGGCGGGACGCGGCGGCCCCGGCGCGCAGCCGGCGGCGGGCCGCGTAACCGGCCAGGCCGACGGCGATGAGCAGGGTCGCGCCGTTGAACAGCGGGGTGGCCCAGAACTGGGCGCCGAGCTGGCCGATCCCGGCGAGCCCGACGGCGAGCACGGCGACGGCCACGACCGTGCCGAGGGCGTTGGCGCGGCCGGGCCGGATCGTGGTGGACCCGAGCAGGGCGCCCACGAAGGCCGGCAGCAGGTAGTCCAGCCCGACGCTCGGGTTGCCGGTCTGCTGCTGGGCGGCGAGGAGCACCCCGGCGAAGCCCGTGACCAGGCCCGAGCCGGCGAAGGCCGCCACGCAGTAGGCACGCGTGGGGATGCCGAGGACGGCGGCGGCCCGCGGGCTGGAGCCGATGACGTACAGGCAGCGGCCGGCCGGCAGCCGCTCCAGCACCACCCACAGCACGGCCGCGACGGCCAGGACGTAGAAGGCGGGCAGCGGCAGCCCGAGGAACCGGGAGCCGTAGAGCGCGGTGAAGGAGGCGGGCAGACCCTGCGGACCGGGGACGATCCGGGCGCCGTCGGTGATCCAACCGGTGACGGCGTACATCATGCTGCCGGTGCCGAGCGTGGCGATGAAGGAGTCGATCTGCCCGAACTCCACGATGACGCCGGCCAGCGCGCCGGCCGCCGCGCCCGCGCACACCACCACCAGGCAGGCCAGGGGCCAGGGCCAGCCCTCGGTGACCACGAGCCGCATCACCATGACGTGCGCCAGCCCGAGGCCGTAGCCGATCGACAGGTCGAACCTGCCGGTGGCGATCGGGATCGTCGCGCCGAGCGCCAGGACGGCGGGGATGGCCTGGCTGGACAGGATCGCCGCGACGTTGTCCCGGGTGGGGAAGGTGTCCGGCAGGACGAGGGAGAAGACCAGGAACAGCAGGGCGGCGAGGACCGGCAGGCCGTAGCTGCCGACGTGGCGGCCGTGCAGGCGGTCCAGCGGGGAACGGGACGAGAGGGAACGGGTCATGGGCCGGGCACGGCTTTGGTGACGGCCGGTACGGCCGAGGCGGTCCGGGTGAGCGCGGCCACGGTCAGGTCCGGGCCGGCCAGTTCGGCGTGGACGGTTCCGCGGACGAAGACCAGGGCGCGGTGGCACACGTCCGCGACCTCCTCGAAGTCGCCGGAGACGAGCAGCACCCCCAGCCCCGACGCCGCCGCCTCGTCGAGCAGCCGGTGGATCACGGCCTTGGCACCCACGTCCACACCGGCCGTCGGCTCCTCCAGGACGAGCAGCCGCAGGCCTCCCCGCAGCCACCGGCCCACCACCACCTTCTGCTGGTTGCCGCCCGAGAGGGTGGCGATCGGCACCTCGCTGTCGCGCGGGTGTACGGAGAACCGGTCGATCAGGGCGGCCGCCCCGGCGCGCTCGCGCCGCGGCGCGGTCCAGCGCCACCAGGGAACACCGGCGGCGCGGGGGTTCGCCAGGAAGTTCTCCCGCACCGTCAGGTCCGGGGCCAGGCCCTCCTCCTGGCGGTTCCCGGCCACGAAGCCGACACCGGCGCGGAGGGCGCCCGCGACGGTGCGCGGGTGGTACGGGCGGCCCCCGAGCAGCACCCGGCCGCCGCGCACCGGCCGTACTCCGGCCAGGGCGCGGCCCACCTCCCGGTGCCCGGCGCCGGTCAGGCCGACCATGCCGAGGACCTCGCCGGCGCGCAGCTCCAGGCCGACCGGTCCAGCGTGCGCGGTCCGTACGCCGTCGAGACGCAGCAGGGGCGCTCCCGCGGGCCCGGCGGCGGGCCGCCGCCGGGCCGGCTCGTGGCCCACGACGGCCTGCACCAGCCGGGCCGGGCCGTAGTCCGCCACCGCGCCCCGCTCGACCAGCCGGCCGTCGCGCAGGACGGCGAAACCGTCCGCGACCCGGTACACCTCGTCGAGCCGGTGGGTGACGTAGAGGATGCCGTGCCCCCGGTCGCGCAGGGTGTGCAGCACTCCGAACAGCCGGGCGCAGTCGGCGGCCGGCAGCGTGGCGGTCGGCTCGTCGAGCACGATGACCTCGGCCCGCGCGGCCAGCGCCCGGGCGATGGCGACCAGCGAGCGCTCGGCGGGGGCCAGATCGGCGATCCGGGCGTCGGCGTCGAGGTGCCCGGCGACCACCGCGAGGGCTTCCCCGCACTGCTCCCGGGTGCGGCGCCAGGAGATCAGGCCCGCGCGGCGCGGGTAGCCGGTGCCCAGGGCGATGTTCTCGGCGACCGTCATCCACTCGACCAGACCGAGGTCCTGGTGGATGAACGACAGGTGCCGGGCTGCGCCGTGGGAGCCGAGGGGCTGCCCGGCCACCGTCACCCGGCCCGCGTCGGCGCGGTGGACCCCGGCGAGCACCTTGATGAGGGTGGACTTCCCGGCGCCGTTGGGGCCGAGCAGGGCGAGGACGCTGCCCCGGTGGAGGTCGAGGTCGACCGAGTCCAGCGCGAGGGTGCCGCCGAAGCGCTTGCACAGACCGCGCACGCGCACCAGAGGTTCTCCACCGAAGCGCGGAGGTGGGCTCATTCCCCGACTCTAGAGGATCATCGGGCGCGATCAGGTCACGCCGCGTCCAGGGCGCACTCGGCCCAGATGACCTTCCCCTCGGGCGTGTAGCGGGTGCCCCAGGCCTGGGCGAGCTGCGCCACCAGGAACAGGCCCCGCCCGCCCTCGTCGGTGTTGGCCGCCTGACGCATGCGCGGGGCGGTGCTGCTGGCGTCGTACACCTCGCAGATCAGGGTGCGGTCGTGGATGAGGCGTACCCGGATGGGCTCGGCGCCGTAGCGGATGCCGTTCGTGACCAGCTCGCTGAGCAGCAGTTCGGTCGCGAAGGCGGATTCCTCCAGGCCCCAGCTGCTGAGCTGCCCCAGGGCGGCTGCGCGCACGTCGCAGACGCGGGCCGGGTCGGCCGGCAGCTCCCAGGTGGCGATCCGGTCGGCGGGCGTGGCACGGGTACGGGCGACGAGGAGCGCGATGTCGTCGGCCGGGTGCTCGGGGGCCAGGGCGTCGAGGAGCGCCCGGCAGGTGTCCTCGGGGGAGCGGCCGGGGTCGGCGGCCAGGGTGCGCCGGAGCTCGTCCAGGGCCACGTCGATGTCGCGGTGGCGGTCCTCGACGAGCCCGTCGGTGTACAGGACCAGCCGGCTGCCTTCCGGAAGGTGCAGTTCGGCCGATTCGAAGGGCAGACCGCCCAGGCCCAGAGGGGGGCCGGCGGGCAGGTCGGGGAAGGAGACGGTGCCGTCGGGCAGGACCAGCGCGGGCGGCGGGTGGCCGGCGCGGGCCATCACGCACCGCTGCGTCGTCGGGTCGTAGACCGCGTACAGGCAGGAGGCGCCGACGATGGCGGTCCCGCCGAAGGCCGGGTCGTCCCCGCCCTCCTCCCGGTCCAGCCGCACCATGAGGTTGTCCAGGTGGGTGAGGAGCTCGTCGGGGGCCAGTTCCAGCTCGGCGAAGTTGCGGGCGGCGGTGCGCAGCCGGCCCATGGTCGCCGCCGCGTGCAGCCCGTGGCCGACGACGTCGCCGACGAGGAGGGCGACGCGGGTCCCGGACAGAGGGATGACGTCGAACCAGTCGCCGCCCACGCCGGTTTCGGCGGGCAGGTAGCGGTGGGCGACCTCGACGGCGCTCTGTTCGGGCAGGCCGCGGGGGAGCAGGCTCCGCTGGAGGGTCAGGGCCAGCGTGTGCTCGCGGGTGTAGCGGCGGGCGTTGTCGATGCACAGGGCGGCGCGGGCGGCGAGTTCCTTGGCCAGGGCGCGGTCGTCGTCACTGTACGGGGCGGGGTTGCGGGAACGGTAGAAGCCGGCGACCCCCAGGACGACGCCGCGCGCGAGCAGCGGGACGGTGACGAGGGAGTGGATGTTGTGGGCGAGGAGCAGCTCGGCGTGGTCCGGGTCCTGGGCGATCCAGCCGAAGGCCGCCTTCAGGTCGGGCTCCAGCACCGGCTGCCCGGTGGCCAGACAGCGCATGTGGGGCGTGGTCGGTCGCAGCTCCACCCGCTCGCCGACCGGGTAGAAGGGGCAGTCGTCGCGGATGCCGTGGACCACCGTGCGGTGCAGTTCGCCGGTGGGGTCCGCCGACTCCTCCCCGCGCAGGACGGATTCGGGCACGTCGACGGTGACGAAGTCGGCCAGTCTCGGGACCGCCGTGTCGGCCAGTTCCCAGGCGGTGCGGCCCACGTCCAGCGTCGTGCCGATCCGGGTGCTGGCCTCGGCCAGCAGCTCCAGGCGGCGCCGGGCCGCGACGGCGTACTTCCCCACCTCCGGCTCGCCCACCAGCACCAGGCCCCGCACCGCGCCGCGCCCGGAGCCGGCGGGGGCCGAACCGGGCGGAAGGCGCCCGGGCGGCGGCGGGGCGGCGTGCGCAAGGGCCGGGGCTTGGGTGGGAGCGGGGGCGTGGGTGGGAGCGGGGGCGTGCCGCTCCTCCTCGTCGGGGAGCAGTGCCTCGACGACGACCCCCTCCACCCCGGAGGGGCTCGTCACCGGGCGGCTGACCAGGGTGACCCGCCGTCCGCGGGACAGAGACACCTCCGCGGCGGCCCGGCGCGCGCCGGACAGCAGTTCGGTGGCCTTCTCCTTGAGGGTCGTCCGGTCGCTCTGCTCCAGCTCGCTCAGCAGCAGCTCCGCCAGGGTCAGCGGATGCCCGTCGAGGGCGGCCGCCCCGACGGTCCGGGCGCGCAGCCGGCTCCCGGCCTCCAGGTAGGCCTGAAGCAGGTCGCGCTCGCGGGCCGAACTCTGCTCCATCAGCCGCCGCTCGATCGCTTCGGCGGCCTTGCGCACCACCGGGGCCAGCGCTGGGTCCGCGTCCGTATAGGGGTAGCCGAGGCACAGGACGCCCTCGATGTGCCCGCTGAGCCGGTCCCGAACGGGCACCGCGGTACACGCGCTCGACTGGGACCGCTCGGCGAAGTGCTCGGCGCCGTTGACCTGCACGAGCTGCCGCTCCGCGAGGGTGAGGCCGATCCCGTTCGTCCCCGCCACCCGCTCGGCGAAGACGAAGCCGGGCTGCGTCTGGATGGCGGGCAGCCGGCCGGGCAGCGACTTGTCGCCGAACCGCCGTTCGAGGACGGTGCCGTGGCCGTCGGCGAGGCAGATGTTCATCCGGCTGCCCGCGAAGATGGACGCCAGCCGGTCGAGCACGGGCGCGGCGGCGCGCACGAGGGGGCCGTCCGCGTCGAAGTCGTGCGTGAAGGGGAGCTCGGTCTGGTCCGGTGACAGTCCGAGCAGCATGCTGCGCTGCCACGAGCTCAGGATCGGACTGCGCACGCTGCGCACGACCGACTCGGCGGAGCCGCCGTGCAGGAACCGGTCGCGGGACTGCACGGGGCCGATGCGGTCGTCCACGAGACCCATGAGCACCACTTCCCTCGCCGCAGGAGTCTCGATGGTCCGGTATGAGTATATTCCTCCGCTTTTTCCGGGTCGTGGGGGCCGGGGACCGGCGGCGACGGGCCGTCACAGGACCGCCACCGGATTGACGGGCGAGCCCGTCCCGCCCGGCACGTTCAGCGGCGTCACCGCGAGCATGAACGCGTAGCGGCCCGCCTCGGCGCAGGCGGCCGAGAGCGCCTCCAGGTCGAGGTTGTCCAGCAGCGGCACCCCCATCGCGGCGATGGCCAGGGTGTGGACGGGGGAGTGCAGGCCCTCCACCGGCGAGGGACGTACGTCGCTGTCCCCGTCCGCTCCGAGCAGGGCGACGGCCCGTCCGGCCAGCAGCGGCAGGGCGTCCACGTGCCAGCCGGCGCTGCCCGTGCCCGGATCCCAGGGCCCCCTCTCCGCGCGGCGCCGGAAGCGTCCCGAGCGCAGCAGGACCGCGTCCCCTTCCCCGATCGTCACGCCGAGCGCCCGCTCCGCGGCGATGACGTCCCGCGCGCGCACCGCGTGCCCCGGCTCCAGCCACGCCACCCCCAGGACGGCGGGCAGGTCCAGCAGCACCCCCCGGGTGACCAGCGGGCCGAGCGCCGCGACCGACCCGAACCGGGCGCCGCCCGCGCCGACCGCCGCGCGCGCCGTGCGGCCGTCGTAGAGCTGCCCCCGGTAGCCGATGTGCGCCAGCGCGTCGAGGTGGGTGACCGCCTTGCCGTGGTAGTCCGCACCCAGGAAGTCCTTGTACGCGGACGGCTCCGGGCTCTCCACGTCGCCGAGATCGGTCATGTGGTGCAGCGCCGGCCGCGGGTTGTCCGGCCCGGGGGCGGTGTCCCAGGGCCGCCCCATCGGCACCACCGTGCCCGTCCGGACCAGCCCGGCGGCCCGGCGCACGTGCTCCGCCGTCACCCGGTTCCAGGCGCCGCGGTCGGCCGCCTCCCACCGGCCCCAGGAGCGGACCGCCTCGAACAGGGCGTCGAACTCCCGGCGGGAGACGGCGTGCCCCTCCCCGGAACCTTCCGGCGGGGCGGGGGCGTCGTCGGCACTGCGGCTCATGGGGCACTCCGGGGTTCGTACGTCCGTCGTCGCCGTCCTCATGCCCGCCGGCGCGCGCGGTTCCGTCTTTCCGCGGCTTTCCACCCCGACGGCGCAGAAAAAACGGGCCGCGGCCTCAGGCGGGCCGGGCCACCAGCTGCGTCCACAGCGGCAGGAGCGCCAGCGCGACGACCGAACTCTTGATGACGAGGGAGGCCGACAGTCCGACTCCGACGTCGTAGCGCTGGGCGAAGACGAACAGGTTCTGCGGCGCGGGCATGGCCGCGATCAGGACGAGGTAGCGCAGCCAGTCGCCCTCCACCCCGAAGGCGTAGCGGCACACCGCGTAGGCGATCAGCGGCAGCGCCAGGCACTTGAAGCCGATCAGGCAGACCTCCTCCCGGGTCGTGCCCCGGACGTCCAGGCCGCTCCCGCCCAGGTGCAGTCCGAGGGCGAACAGCGCCACGGGGGAGGCGCTGTCGCCGACGAAGGCGAAGCTGTCGAGCACGACCCGCGGCACCGTGACCGGCAGCAGGTTGAGCACGATGCCCGCGTTGCAGGCGATCACGACGGGCGTCATCAGCGAGGCGCCGACCGCCGATCCCAGCCGCCGCGCCGGACCGCCCGTCCGGTCCGGCCGCCCCAGCTCCATGACCGAGATGACGACCAGGGACAGCACGCAGACCTGGAAGAGCAGCACCGGGAAGACCGGCGCCGCGTCACCGAACAGCATGATGAACACCGGCACGGCGAAGTAGGCGGTGTTGACCTGGACGGCGGCCATGATGCGCAGCGCCACGGCGCGCGGCTCCCGTACGCCCAGCACCCACGCCGCCGTCCCGACCAGCGCGGCCGCGGCGCACGCCGCGGCGGCGTAACCGGACAGGGCCCGCCACGCGAACAGGGCCCCCAGATCGCTGCGGTAGATGTTCCCGAAGAGGAAGCAGGGCACGGCGAAGAGGAACGCGTAGTCCGCGAAGGCCTTGGAACTCTCCGCCGGCACGACCTTCCGCCGCGCGAGGACGACGCCGCACCCGAAGGCCAGCACCACCGGTGCGAGTCTTTCCAGAGCCCCTGTCGCTCCCATGCGCGCGTGCCCTTGCTCTTGCGGCCCCCCCGGGGGGACCGGGTGATGATCATCGAGGCGGCCGAAGGGCAGAATCGCACACGCGGTCGAGCACGCGAACGGCGGGCTGTTTCTTGCCGTCCGGAGGATTCACCGGCGGTTCGCCGGGCAGTCGCAGGGCGTGGATCAGGGAGGCCGGATGGCACGGGAAACCCCGCAGGGACGCGACGAGAGCCCCGAGGAGCGCGCGGACCGGCAGTGGCAGGAGTTGATCCAGGAGATACGGGTCGCGCAGACGGGGGTGCAGATCCTCTTCGGCTTCCTGCTGACCGTGGTGTTCACCCCGCACTTCCAGGGGCTGTCGCACACCGACAAGGCCATCTACATCGCCACCGTCGTGCTCGGCGCGCTGGCCACCGGCGCGCTCATCGGCCCCGTCTCCTTCCACCGCATCGTCTCGGGGCGCCGGATCAAGCCGGAGGCGGTGACGTGGGCCTCGCGGCTCACCTTCGTCGGGCTCGTCCTGCTGCTGGCCACCTGCACCTCGGCCCTGCTCCTCGTCCTGCGGGTGGCGGCCCCGCACAGCCTGGTGCCCTGGCTGGTGTGCGCCGTCGTCGCCTGGTACCTGCTGTGCTGGTTCGCGCTCCCGCTGTGGGCGCGGATCCGGCACACCTCCAAGAGGTAGGGGCCATGACCGGTCACGGGCTCTCCCGCAGCGAACGGCGGGCACTGACCGCCATCGAACGGACGCTGCGGACCGACGAGCGTTTCCAGCGCCTGATGGCGGTCGGCGCGGACCTCTTCTGCGAGGACCGCCCGTCGCCGGAGCGCGCACCGCACCAGGGCCGACCTGACGTCGCCCGACGGCCCGGCGGGCACCCCTGGGGCAGGGCACCGCACACCGCGGAGCCGCGCACCGCGGACCCGTACCCCGCGGAGTCCCGCCCCGCGGTACCGCACGCCGCACAGCCGCGCGCAGCAGAACCGCACAGCAGGCTCACCCGCGCCGTCTGCGCCTCGGTCGTCCTCTCCCTCGTGCTGCTGCCCCTGGCCGCCGCCACCTCCTCGCCCGCCCTGATCTGCGCCTTCGCGATCTCGTACGCGGTCACGCTGGCCGGTCTCGCGGTGCTGGTCCGGCGCTGGTGCGGCCGGTGCCGCTGAAGCCCGGCGACCCGTACCGGAGTGTCCGGAGCCGGGCGGGGCAGGGGCCGTAAGGGCCCGGCCGACCGGGAAGACGACCCGAGGAGTGCGACATGAGCGAGCAGGAGCGGCACCACCGGTCCGCGCGGACCACCCCCTCCCAGGCGCCCGGCGAGAGCGGCGACCGCGCAGCGCGCCGCGCCGCGGACGAAGCCGTCGCCGGCGAGGCCGGCGACACCGGACGGGACCAGGACGGCGGCCACGACGCGAAGCGGCAGCGGCCCGGCCTCGGGCGCGAGGAACAGGTGAGCCCGTACCCCGAGCCGTCCGGCACCCGGCCCGAGCAGGAGAGTGACGACCGCTGACCGGCGATCCACCAGGTGGCGGGCCCCGCGCCCCCCTTCCGGGTGACACCCCTGCCGGGCTTCGGCGCTCGGCCGGGGGCGCGGGCCCACGATCGCCAGCGGCCGTACCCGCACCGCCGCCGATCGCGGGGTCCCGGACGCTTGGGAGATCACGTGCACGTCCTGCTCGTCGCGAGCGCCTTCAACAGCCTCACCCAACGGGTCCACGCCGAACTGCGCGACCACGGTCACAGCGTGGCGTTCGAGCTGGCCCTGCCCGGCACCGACCTCGCCGAGGCCGTCCGCCGCCACGCGCCGGACCTCCTCGTCGCGCCGATGCTCAAGACGGCCGTCCCCCGCGAGGTCTGGTCCGCGTACACCTGCCTGATCGTGCACCCCGGCCCCGTCGGCGACCGCGGACCCTCCTCGCTGGACTGGGCCCTCACCGAGGGCGCGGACCGGTGGGGCGTCACCGTCCTGCAGGCTGACGAGGAGATGGACGCCGGGGACGTCTGGGCCAGTGCCGACTGCACCCTCCCCCCGGTCGGCAAGAGCGACGCCTACCGGGGCGAGGTCGCCGACGCGGCACTGGCCGCCGTCCTGCTGGCCGTCGAGCGGTTCGCCGCCGGCACGCACGTCCCACTGCCGCAGACCAGGGCCACCGCCCGCCCCTACCTGCGCCAGGAGCGCCGCCGCATCGACTGGGACCACGACACCACGGAGAGCGTCGTACGCGCCCTGCGCGCCGCCGACTCCCGCCCGGGCGTCCTCGACGACCTCCTCGGCGGCCAGTGGTTCCTGCACGGCGGCCACCCCGAGGACACGCTCCGCGGCCGCCCCGGGCAGCTGCTCGCCACCCGGGCCGGCGCCGTCTGCCGGGCGACCGCCGACGGCGCCGTGTGGATCCCCGAACTGCGCGCGCGGCGCGCCCCGGGGGAGCCCGCGCCCGTCAAGCTCCCCGCCGTGCTCGCCCTCGGAGACCGGCTGCCGCCCCTGCCCGAGATCCCCGCCCCGCCGCAGGACGCCGGCCCGGAGGCCGCCGATCCGCCCCGGACCTGGGCCGACATCGGCTACCGGGAACAGGGCGGGGCCGGCTTCCTCACCTTCTCGTTCCCCGGCGGCGCGATGAGCACCGACCACTGCCGGCGCCTGCTGGCGGCCTACCGGACGGCCTGCTCCCGCCCCACGTCGGTGCTCGTCCTCGGCGGCGGCCGCGACTTCTTCTCCAACGGCATCCACCTCGGCGTCATCGAGGCGGCCGCCGACCCGGCCGCCGAGTCCTGGGCCAACATCACCGCCATGGACGACCTGGTGGAGGCCGTCCTGACCACCACCGACCGCCTCGTCGTCGCCGCGGTCGGCGGCAACGCGGCCGCCGGCGGGGCCATGCTCGCCCTCGCCGCCGACGAGGTCTGGTGCAGGGCGGGCGCCGTACTGAACCCGCACTACCGGCTCATGGGGCTGTACGGGTCCGAGTACTGGACGTACACCCTGCCCCGCCGCACCGGCACCGGCGTGGCCGAACGGCTCATGGCCGACGCCCTGCCGGTCAGCGCCGCGGCCGCCCGCCGGCTCGGCCTGACCGACCGGACCCTCGACTGCGGCCCGCAGGACTTCGCGGAGGTGACCGCACGCCTGGCGGTCCGGCTGGCCGCCTCCCCGGCCACCCAGGCCGCCATCGCCGCCAAGAAGGCCCGCCGCGACCGGGACGAGGCCGCCAGGCCGCTCGCCGCCCACCGCGAGGCCGAGCTGGCCCGGATGCGGGAGACCTTCTTCGACCCGGAGGCGCCCTACCACGCGCTGCGCCGCGCCTTCGTGCGCAAGGAGCCCGCCGACCGGACCCCGCCGCACCTGGCGCGCCCCGTACCCGGCCGGCACACCGCCCCCCTGCCCTCGCGGCGGCCCCCCGTCACCGGACCGGCCCCCTATGACAGGGCGGAGGGGCCGCGGCCCTGCTAGCAAGAAGGGTGGGGCCGAAACCGACCCGCAGGCCCCCGCCACCCCTCCCGCATCCCTCCGTCCCCAAGGAGCACCCCCATGGATGCAGCAACGCCCAGCGCGGTAGAGGACCCCCCGATCCACATCCTCTGGATCAACGCCGGCCTCAGCTGCGACGGCGACTCGGTGTCCCTGACCGCGGCGATGCAGCCCAGCATCGAGGAGATCGTCACCGGAGTGCTCCCCGGTCTGCCGAAGATCGCCGTGCACTGGCCGCTGATCGACTTCGAGTGCGGCCCCGTCGGAGGCGCCGACACCTTCATCGAATGGTTCTTCAAGGGCGAGCGCGGGGAGATCGACCCCTTCGTCCTGGTCGTCGAGGGCTCGATCCCCAACGAGAGCATCAAGCCCGAGGGCTACTGGTGCGGATTCGGCGACGACCCGGAGACCGGCCAGCCGATCACCACCAGCGAGTGGATCGACCGGCTCGCGCCCAAGGCACTCGCGGTGGTGGCCATCGGCACCTGTGCCACGTACGGCGGCATCCACGCCATGGAGGGCAACCCGACGGGCGCCATGGGCGTCCCCGACTACCTGGGCTGGGACTGGAAGTCCAAGGCCGGCATCCCGATCGTGTGCGTACCGGGCTGCCCGATCCAGCCGGACAACTTCTCCGAGACCCTCACCTACCTGCTCTACCAGGCAGCCGGGTCCGCGCCGATGATCCCGCTCGACGACAAGCTCCGCCCGACGTGGTTGTTCGGCGCCACCGTCCACGAGGGCTGCGACCGGGCCGGCTACTACGAGCAGGGCGACTTCGCCCACACCTACGACTCGCCCAAGTGCCTGGTGAAGCTCGGCTGCTGGGGACCGGTCGTCAAGTGCAACGTCCCCAAGCGCGGCTGGATGAGCGGCATCGGCGGCTGCCCGAACGTCGGCGGCATCTGCATCGCCTGCACCATGCCGGGCTTCCCCGACAAGTTCATGCCGTTCATGGACAAGCCGCCCGGCGCGACCCTGTCCACCAAGGCCAGCGGCGCCTACGGCGTGGTGATCCGCAAGCTCAGGGCGGTCACCACCCACACCGTGGACAAGGAACCCAAGTGGCGCCACAAGGGCAGGGAGCTGAGCACCGGCTACCGCCCGCCCTGGTGAGCGCACCCCCGCGCCCGCTCCCCTGCGCTCCGCCGCGACGAACACCCCGCACCCGCTCACACGAAGGGCCACGGCACAGACGATGACACCGAAGACGAAGGCGGCCGGCGACGGCAGCGGGCTGGTCGAGATGGCCTGGGATCCGATCACCCGGATCGTCGGCAGCCTCGGCATCCACACGAAGATCGACTTCAAGCAGAAGCGGGTCGCGGAGTGCTACAGCACCTCGTCGGTCTTCCGCGGCTACAGCGTCTTCATGCGCGGCAAGGACCCCCGCGACGCGCACTTCATCACCAGCCGCATCTGCGGGATCTGCGGCGACAACCACGCCACCTGCTCCGTGTACGCGCAGAACATGGCCTACGGCGTGAAGCCGCCGCACCTCGGCGAGTGGATCATCAACCTCGGCGAGTCCGCCGAGTACATGTTCGACCACAACATCTTCCAGGAGAACCTGGTCGGGGTCGACTACTGCGAGAAGATGGTCCGCGAGACCAACCCGGGCGTCCTCGAACTCGCCGAGCGCACCGAGGCCCCGCACGCCGGCGAGCACGGCTACCGCACCATCGCCGACATCATGCGCTCCCTCAACCCCATCGAGGGCGAGTTCTACCGCGAGGCCCTCCAGGTCAGCCGCTACACCCGGGAGATGTTCTGCCTGATGGAGGGGCGCCACGTGCACCCCTCCACCCTCTACCCGGGCGGCGTCGGCACCATCGCCTCCGTCCAGCTCTTCACGGACTACATGAGCCGCCTCATGCGGTACGTCGAGTTCATGAAGCGGGTCGTCCCCCTCCACGACGACCTCTTCGACTTCTTCTACGAGGCCCTGCCCGGCTACGAGGAGGTCGGCCGCCGCAGGGTCCTCCTCGGCTGCTGGGGAGCCCTCAACGACCCCGAGTACTGCGACTTCACGTACGCCAACATGACCGACTGGGGACGGAAGATGTTCGTCACCCCCGGCGTCATCGTCGACGGCAAGCTGGTCACCAACGACCTCACGCAGATCAACCTCGGCATCCGGATCCTGCTCGGCAGCTCCTACTACGACGACTGGGAGGGCCAGGAGCAGTTCGTCACCCACGACCCGCTCGGCAACCCCGTCGACCCCCGCCACCCCTGGAACCAGCACACCATCCCCGCCCCGCAGAAGCGGGCCTTCGACGACAAGTACAGCTGGGTGATGTCCCCCCGCTGGTTCGACGGCAAGGACCACCTCGCCCTCGACACCGGCGGCGGCCCCATCGCCCGGCTCTGGTCCACCGCCCTGTCCGGGCTGGTCGACGTCGGCTACGTCAAGGCCACCGGCCACAGCGTGGTCATCAACCTGCCGCGCACCATGACCAAGCCGGAGACCACCTTCGAGTGGAAGATCCCGCAGTGGAGCAACGCGCTGGAGCGCAACCGCGCCCGCACGTACTTCCAGGCGTACGCGGCCGCCATCGCCCTGCACTGCGCCGAGAAGGGCCTGGCGGAGGTCCGCGCCGGACGCACCCAGACCTGGGAGAAGTTCGAGGTGCCGGACCAGGCCGTCGGCGTCGGCTTCACCGAGGCCGTACGCGGGGTCCTCTCGCACCACATGGTCATCCGGGACGGGAAGATCGCCAACTACCACCCGTACCCGCCCACCCCCTGGAACGCCAGCGTCCGCGACAGCTACGGCACGCCCGGCCCGTACGAGGACGCCGTCCAGAACACCCCCATCTTCGAGGAGAACCCCCCGGAGAACTTCAAGGGCATCGACATCATGCGCGCCGTCCGCAGCTTCGACCCCTGCCTGCCCTGCGGCGTCCACATGTACGTCGGCGGCGGCAAGACGGTGAAGTCCCTGCACGTGCCCACCGGCCTGAGCGGACTGGGCGGATGAGCGCGGCGACGGCGGACGGCCCGCAGACGGGCCGACGGGTCGAGGAGGTCCTCGACCGGCTCGCCGCCTCCGGCGACCCGCGCGCCCGCGCGGCCGCCGAGGAACTGGTCAGCGTCCTCATGGACTTCTACGGAGCCGGGCTCGCCCGGATCGTGGAGCGGCTCGGCGCCCTCCCGCCCGGCGCGGACCCCCTGGGCGCGCTCCTGGAGGACGAGCTGACGACGAGCCTGCTCACCCTGCACGACCTCCACCCCGAGGACGTCCACACCCGCATCGCCCGCGCCCTGGACGCCCTGCCCGAGGCCGAACTGGACGCCTTCGACGAGAGCGACGGCACCCTGCGGCTGCGCTCCGTCCCGGCCGGCGGCTGCGGCTGCGGCGGCGGAGCCGAGGACACCCTGCGGCGGATCGAGGACGTCGTGGCCGCCTACGCCCCCGAGGTCGTCTCGGTGGAGCTGGCGCCCGCCGCCCCCCAGCCGCCGCTGCTCCAGATCGCCGCCAGGCCCCCCGCCCCGGCGCGGACCCCGTGAGCGGGGACGGGCAGCGGGTGGCCCCCGCACGCGGGCTGCGGCGCTTCACCGGGCCGCGCGCCCCGAAGCCGGAGACCTGCGAACTGTGCGGGGTGGCGGTGGCCGGGGAAGGCCACCGCCACCTGGTGGAGACCGAGAAGCGCACCCTGGTCTGCGCCTGCGCCCCCTGTGCCCTGCTGTTCGACCGGCCCGGCGCCGGCGCGGGACGCTTCCGCACCGTCCCCGACCGGTACCTGAGCGACCCCGGCCACCGGTGGGACGACGAGGCGTGGGAACTCCTCCAGATCCCGGTCGGCGTCGCGTTCTTCTTCCGCAACGCCGCCCTCGACCGGCTCGTCGCGCTGTACCCCAGTCCGGCCGGAGCCACCGAGAGCGAACTCGACCCCGAGACCTGGCAGCGCGTCCTGGGCGCCGGCCCGCTGGCCTCCCTCCTCGAACCCGACGTGGAGGCCCTGCTGCTGCGCCGCTCGCAGGGCCGCACCGTCTGCTACCTCGTCCCCATCGACATCTGCTACGAACTGGTGGGCCGCATGAGAATGCTGTGGCAGGGCTTCGACGGGGGCGCCGAAGCCCGCTCCGCGCTCGACGCCTTCTTCGCCGAGGTCGAACGGCGCGCCGTACCCGCCGGCCGGGAGCCCGCGACGGCACCCACGGGGGAGCGGCGCCCGTGAGCGACCTCACCTTCACCTGCACCGGCGTACGCGCCGACCCGTACGCCGCCGGACCCACCCTCCTGCTGCGGCTGCGCGTCAGCGCCCCCTCCACCACCCGCGTCCACGCCCTCGCCCTGCGCTGCCAACTGCGCATCGAACCGGCCCGGCGCGGCTACGGCCCCGGTGAGGCCGCCGCCCTCCAGGACCTCTTCGGGGAGCGCTCCCGCTGGGGCACCACCCTCCAGCCCGTCCAGTTCGCCCAGGTCGCGGTCATGGTCCCCAGCTTCACCGGGGAGACCGAGACCGAGGTGGCGGTCCCGTGCACCTACGACATGGACATCGCGGCCACCCGCTACTTCGACGCCCTCGAGGACGGCGACGTACCGCTGCTCATGCTGTTCTCCGGGACGGCCTTCACCGGAGCGGGCGGCTTCCGCGTGGAGCCCGTGCCCTGGGACCGCGAGGCCACCTACCGGATGCCCGTCGCCGTGTGGCGGGAGATGATCGAGCAGCACTTCCCCGGCTGCGGCTGGCTGCGGCTGCCCCGCGAGACGATGGCGGAGCTGCTCGCCTTCCGCTCGCGCCACGCGCTCGCCTCCTGGGAGGCGACCGTACGCATGCTCCTGGACGCCGCCGCCACCGGCGACCCGGAGCCCGTCGGGGCCGCGGCCCCCCTGGACCGGCTGGTGGGGAGGACGGCACCGTGACCACGACCTCCCCGCCCGACGCCCGCTTCGCCGGCGCCCGGCAGCTGGCCGACGCCGTCCTCTTCGAGGGGTACGTGCTCTATCCGTACCGGGCCTCCGCGGCGAAGAACCGGATGCGCTGGCAGTTCGGCGTCCTGGTGCCGCCCGCCTGGGGCCCCGCACACGGCGAGCACTCCTTCCAGCGCACCGAGCTGGTCATGGAGCCCCGCGGCGAGGCCGTCCTCCACCTCGAACTGCGCTTCCTCCAGGCGTGGCGGCGTACCGTCGAAGAGGCCACGGGTGACGGCTCGTTCACGGCCGTGCCCGAACTGCACCTGCCCGACCGGGTCCTGGTCCCCTGGGACGAGGGCACCGAGGAACGGGTCGTGATGACCGTGCCCGTGGCCGAACTGGCCGCCGGCGAGGTGACCCTGCCCTTCGCCCGCCCCGCCCGCGAGGAGAGCGAGCCCGTCCCCGGCCCCGACGGCCGGGAGCGGGGCCGGCTCGTGCGGCGCGCCGAGCGGATCGACGCCGAGATCAGGCTCCGCGCCACCGAACTCGACGTGCCCTACCGGGCCCTGAAGCTCACCGCCGTGGTCGAGAACACCGGCGAGTGGACACCGGAGCCCGGCGCCGGCCGGGACAGCGCCCTGTCCAGGTCCCTGGTCGCGGCCCACCTCCTGCTGGGCCTGAGCGCCGGCTCCTTCCTGTCCATGACCGACCCGCCCGAATGGGCCCGCTCCGCGGTCCGCGGCTGCGAGAACCGGCACACCTGGCCCGTGCTTGCCGGGGAGGGTGGCCGCGCCGACGTGGTCCTGTCCTCCCCGATCATCCTCGAGGACCACGCCGAGATCGCCCCCGAGAGCGCCGGCGCGATGTACGACTCCACCGAGATCGACGAGATCCTCGCCCTGCGCACCGCCGCCCTCACCGACCAGGAGAAACGTGAGGCGCGCGGCACCGACCCCCGCGCCGCCGCCGTGGTCGACCTGGCCGAATCCATGCCCGCCGAGGTCCTGGAGCGCCTGCACGGCGCGGTCCGCGCACTGCGGGAGATCACCCGGCCGGGCCGGCCGGAACCGGCCGGACCCCCGCACGACGGGGACGTGTTCACCCCCGACACCCCCTGGTGGGACCCGGCGCACGGGGCCGCCGCCGAGCCGGCCCCCGAGCGGATCATGATCGCCGGACGGTCCGTCGGGCCCGGCAGCCGCGTCCTGCTGCGGCCGGGCCTGCGCCGCACCGACGCCCAGGACCTGTTCCTGAAGGACAGCGCCGCGCAGGTCGAAGCGGTCCTCCACGACGTCGACGGGGGAGTGCACCTCGCCGTCACCCTCGACGGCGATCCGGGCGCCGACATCCGCCGGGAACAGGGCCGGTTCCTGTACTTCCAGCCCGACGAGGTCACCCCGCTGGAGGACGCGTGAGCGGCCGGACCCTGGTCGCCGGCATCGGCAACGTCTTCCTCGGCGACGACGGGTTCGGCGTCGAGACGCTGCGGGCGCTGGCCGCGCACCCGCTGCCGGACGGAGTGGAGGCGGTCGACTTCGGCGTGCGCGGCGTCCACCTCGCCTACCAGCTCCTCGACGGCTACGACACGCTCGTCCTGGTGGACGCCACCGCCCGGGGCGCCGCCCCGGGCACGCTCCACCTCATCGAGGCCGACGGCAGCGGCCCCATCGCCCCGGGCAGCGCCGTGCTCGACGGCCACGACATGTCCCCCGACACGGTCCTGGCCCTGCTGGACACCCTGTGCGCGGGCACCGGCGCCACCCCGCCCCGGCGCACCCTGGTCGTCGGCTGCGAGCCCGCCACCGTCGAGGAGGGCATCGGCCTGAGCCCGCCGGTGGCCGCCGCGGTACCCCGCGCCGTCCGCATGGTCCTCGACCTGCTGCCCGCCCGGCCCGGGCCCGTGGCCGCCGACACCCCCGCGAACTGAGGAGAACCCCGTGAAGAAGACCATCGCGTTCTGCACGGCCGCCGTCCTCGGCGCCGCCCTGGTGATGAACCTCCCCGACATCAGGCGGTACCTGCGCATGAGCCGCATGTGACCCGCGGCCCGTACGGGCCGCCCCCGAATGGCGTACGGGCTCTCCGGTGCGTCGGCGTGGCCGTCCGCCGCGCGCCCGCCCCGCCGGTTCAATGAGGCCCGGCAGGACGGAGTCCGATGCACGAGATGTCGATCGCCATGGCCGTCGTGGGCCAGGTGGAAGAAGCGGCCCGGGCCGGCGGCGCCCGCGCCGTCACCTCCGTACGGCTCCAGGTCGGAGAACTGGCCGGCGTGGTACCGCAGTCCCTCGCCTTCTGCTTCGAACTGGCCTGCGCCGACACCCTCCTGGAGGGTGCCGAACTCACCACCGAAGCCGTGGCGGCCCGCGCGCACTGCGCGGCCTGCGACACCGGATGGGCGGTCGGCATGCCCCCCGCCCTGTGCTGCCCCGGCTGCGGTGCGGCCGGCGCCGTCGAACTGCTCTCGGGCCGGGAGCTGCGCGTCCTCAGCGTCCGCTGGGAGGACGGCCCCGCCGGCCCCCAGCTGCGCGAACCGATCCCCGAGGGGGCCTGAACCATGTGCCGAGTGGTCGACCTGCGCCAGGCGGTGCTCGCCAAGAACGACGGGGCCGCGCAGGCCCTGCGCGCCGAACTCACCGCCCGCGGAACGACGGTCGTCAACCTGCTGTCCAGCCCGGGCAGCGGCAAGACGGCCCTGCTGGAACGGGAACTGCTGCTCGCCCCGGAGCGCGGTGTGACCGTGGCCGCGCTGACGGCCGACCTCGCGACGGAGAACGACGCGACCCGGCTGGCCCGTTCGGGCGCCCCGGTCAAGCAGGTGCTCACCGACGGGCTCTGCCACCTGGAGGCCCACATGCTGGGCCGCCACCTCGACGGCTGGCTCCCCGAGCACACCCGGCTGCTGTTCGTGGAGAACGTCGGCAACCTGGTCTGCCCGGCGTCGTACGACCTGGGGGAGTCCCTCCGGGTGGTGCTCGCCTCGGTGACGGAGGGCGAGGACAAGCCGCTGAAGTACCCGACCGCCTTCGGGCTGGCCCAGCTGGTGGTCATCACCAAGACCGACATCGCGGAGGCCGTCGGGTTCGACGAGGAGGCCTTCCGGGCGAACGTCCAGCAGGTCAACCCGGGGGTGGAGCTGGTCCGCACCTCGTCCCGCTCGGGCGAGGGTGCGGGGGTCCTCCTCGACCGCGCCCGGAGCATCGCCGAAGGCGCCCTCCCGCACGTACCGGTGATGTCCCGCCTGCGCCCGTCCGCGGACCACACCCACACCCACGGTCACGGGCCCGACCACGCCCACGACCACACCCACGGCCCCGATCACGCCCACGATCACGCCCACGGTCACGGCCCGGGCCCGGAGCGCGCTCCCGGCAGTGCCGCCGTCCGTGCCGGGCGGCGGTCCGGGGCGGAGCCCCGGGGAACGGGCGGAGGGCGCGCCGGGGACGGCCCCGGACCGGCCCCCGCCGGACCGGCGACGCAGACCCGCTGATGGAGGCCGTACAGCGCCGCCGGGTCCTCGTCCGCGGCGTCGTCCAGGGCGTCGGCTTCCGGCCGTACGTGTACACCCGCGCGACCGGCCTCGGCCTCGCCGGCCACGTCACCAACACCCCCGAGGGCGTCCTCGCCGAGGTCGAGGGCGCACCGGCTGCCGTCACCGCCTTCTGCGAGCGCCTCGCCGCGGACGCCCCGCCGCTGGCCGTCGTCGACGCCGTCGACCACTGCGAGGTCCCCGTCGCGGGCGGCACCGGCTTCACGATCATCGCCTCCCGCTCCGGCGGACCCGCCCGCACCCTCGTCTCCCCGGACGTGGCCACCTGCGCCGACTGCCTCGCCGAACTGGCCGACCCGGCCGACCGGCGCCACCGGCACCCCTTCATCACCTGCACGCACTGCGGACCCCGCTTCACCATCGTCACCGGACTGCCGTACGACCGGGCCCACACCACCATGGCCCGCTTCCCGATGTGCCCGGACTGCGCCCGCGAGTACGCCGACCCCGCCGACCGGCGCTTCCACGCCCAGCCCGTGGCCTGCCCCGCCTGCGGGCCCCGGCTGCGCCTGCTCACCGGCACGCCGCCGCGCGAGGACGCGGCCGCCGACCCCGTCGCCGCGGCCCGCCGGCTCCTGGCCGACGGCGCGGTCCTCGCCGTCAAGGGCCTCGGCGGCTACCACCTCGCCTGCGACGCCACCCGGCCCCGGGCCGTCGCCGAGCTGCGCCGCCGCAAGGCCCGGGGGGACAAGCCCTTCGCCCTCATGGCCCGCTCCCTCGCCGACATCGAAGCCCTGGCGTGCGCGGGACCCGCCGAACGGGCGCTGCTCACCGGACCCGACCGGCCCATCGTGCTGCTGCGCCGCCGCCCCGAGTCCGACGCGGTGCTCGCCCCGGACGTCGCCCCGCGCAGCCCCGACCTCGGCGTGATGCTCCCGTACACACCCGTGCACCACCTGCTGCTCGGCCTGCCCGGCGACCCTCCCGGCCCCCGGCTGCTCGTGATGACGAGCGGCAACCTGTCGGGCGAGCCCATCGTCACCGACGACGCCGAGGCCCTGGACCGCCTCGGCCCCCTCGCCGACGCCTGGCTCACCCACGACCGCCCCATCCACGTGCCGTGCGACGACTCCGTGGTGCGCCTGTGCGACGGCGAGCCGCTGTTCGTACGCCGCTCCCGCGGCCACGCCCCGCTGCCCCTCGCGCTCCCGCTGGCCGTGCCCCCGGTGCTCGCCGCCGGGGGAGACCTCAAGAACGCCTTCTGCCTCGCCGAGGGCCGCAGGGCCTGGCTGTCCGCGCACATCGGCGACATGGACGACCTCGCCACCCAGTACGCCTTCGAACGCGCCGAGCGGCAGCTGGAGTCCATCACCGGAGTCACCCCCGCCCTGTTCGCCGCCGACCGCCACCCCGGCTACCGCTCCACCCGCTGGGCCGCCCGGCACGCCGGCCCCCGCCCCCTGGTGCGCGTCCAGCACCACCACGCGCACATCGCCTCGGCCATGGCCGAACACGGCCTCGACGGCGGCCGGCGCGTGATCGGGATCGCCTTCGACGGCACCGGCTACGGAGACGACGGCGCCGTGTGGGGAGGCGAGGTGCTGCTCGCCGACTACACCGGCTACACCCGCTTCGCGCACCTCGCGTACGTCCCGCTCCCGGGCGGCGACGCCGCCGTACGGCGCCCCTACCGCATGGCCCTGGCCCACCTGTGGGCCGCCGGCCTCGACCCCGGCCCGGACCTGCCCGCCGTCGCGGCCTGCCCGCCCGGTGAACTGCGGGTCCTGGAGCGCCAGCTGGAGCGCGGCCTGAACTGCGTGCCCACCTCCAGCATGGGACGCCTCTTCGACGCCGTCTCCTCCCTGGCCGGCGTCTGCCACCGCGCCGGGTACGAGGCCCAGGCCGCCGTGGAGCTGGAGGCGGCCGCGCTCGCCGCCCCCGCCGGCGACCCGCACCCCGGATACCGGTTCACGCTGCGGCCCGCGCCGCCCGGTACGGGGGCACCGCTCACCGCCGACCCGGCCCCCGTCCTGGCGGCCGTCGCGGCCGACGTGCGGGCGGGCACCGCGCCGCAGCCGGTCGCGGCCCGCTTCCACACCGCGGTCGCCGCCCTCGTCGCGGACGCCTGTCTCGCGGCCCGCGAGCGGCACGGCCTCGACACCGTCGCCCTCACCGGCGGGGTCATGGCGAACACCCTGCTCTCCGGCACCTGTTCCCGGCTGCTGCGCGCACACGGCTTCACCGTGCTGCGCCAGCAGCGGGTCCCCCCGAACGACGGGGGACTGGCCCTCGGCCAGCTCATGGTGGCGGCCGCGGTCCACGCCACCGAACCACCACAGCAAGGAGGGGCACATGTGCCTGGCGGTACCCGGCAAAGTGATTGACATCGGGGAGCGGGACGGCACCCGTATGGCCACCGTCGACTTCGGCGGAGTGGTCAAGGAGGTGTGCCTGGAGTACCTGCCGGACCTGGAGGTGGGCGAGTACGCCATCGTCCACGTCGGCTTCGCCCTCCAGCGCCTGGACGAGGAGTCCGCCCTGAAGACCCTCGGCCTCTTCGCCGAACTCGGCATGCTCCAGGAGGAGTTCGGGGACCCCTGGGAGCAGGCCGCCGAAGCCGGCGGCGTGCCGGCCTTCACCGACGACGACCCCGCAGACGTCCCGCAGGAGGCGGCGCAGCAGTGAAGTACATCGAGGAGTTCCAGGACCCCGGCCTCGCCCGCCGGCTGCTCGACGACATCCACGCCACCGTCACCCGCCCCTGGGCGCTGATGGAGGTCTGCGGCGGCCAGACCCACAGCATCATCCGGCACGGCCTGGACCAGCTCCTGCCCGAGCAGGTCGAGCTGATCCACGGGCCCGGCTGCCCCGTGTGCGTGACCCCGCTGGAGGTCATCGACAAGGCCCTGGAGATCGCCTCCCGCCCGGGCGTCGTCTTCTGCTCCTTCGGCGACATGCTCCGCGTCCCCGGCACCGGCCGCGACCTCTTCCAGGTGCGCGGCGAGGGCGGCGACGTACGGGTCGTCTACTCCCCGCTGGACGCCCTGCGGATCGCGCGCCAGAACCCGGACCGCGAGGTGGTGTTCTTCGGGATCGGCTTCGAGACCACCGCACCGCCCAACGCCATGACGGTGTACCAGGCGAAGAAGCAGGGCATCACCAACTTCAGCCTGCTGGTCTCCCACGTCCGGGTCCCCCCGGCCATCGAGGCGATCATGGACTCGCCGAGCTGCCGGGTCCAGGCCTTCCTCGCCGCCGGGCACGTGTGCAGCGTGATGGGCACCGCCGAGTACCCCGAGCTGGCCGCGCGCCACCGCGTCCCCATCGTGGTCACCGGCTTCGAGCCGCTCGACATCCTGGAGGGCGTACGGCGGGCCGTGCGCCAGCTGGAGCGCGGTGAGCACACCGTCGAGAACGCCTACGCGCGCGCCGTCCGCCCGGAGGGCAACCCGGCGGCCCTCGCCATGCTGGAGGACGTCTTCGAGGTCACCGACCGGGCCTGGCGCGGCATCGGCGTCATCCCGCGCAGCGGCTGGCGGCTGTCCGCCCGCTACCGGGAGTTCGACGCCGAGCACCGCTTCTCCGTGAGCGGCATCGACACCCGCGAGCCGGCCGAGTGCCGCAGCGGCGAGGTCCTCCAGGGCCTGATCAAACCGCACGAGTGCGAGGCCTTCGGCACCACCTGCACCCCGCGCACCCCGCTCGGCGCCACCATGGTCTCCAGCGAGGGCGCCTGCGCCGCGTACTACCTCTACCGGCGCCTCGACATCCCGACCGCCAAGACGGCACCGCTGGAGGCGACCCCCGTTGTCTGACACCGCACTGGACGTCACCGGCTGGACCTGTCCGGCCCCCCTGCGCGACCACCCCCGCGTGGTGATGGGCCACGGCGGCGGCGGCGCGCTCTCCGCGGAGCTCGTGCGGCACGTCTTCGCCCCCGCTTTCGGCGGCGAGGTGCTCGCGCAGCTCGGGGACAGCGCGACCGTGACCCTGGGCGGGGCCCGGCTGGCCTTCTCCACCGATTCCTACGTGGTGCGGCCGCTGTTCTTTCCCGGCGGCTCGATCGGCGACCTCGCGGTCAACGGCACCGTCAACGACCTGGCCATGAGCGGGGCCCGGGCCGCCTATCTGTCCTGCGGGTTCATCCTGGAGGAGGGCGTCGAGGTGGCCACGGTGGCCCGGGTGGCCGAGGCCCTCGGCGCGGCCGCGCGCACGGCGGGCGTGGAGGTGGCCACCGGCGACACCAAGGTGGTCGAAGCCGGCCACGGCGACGGGGTGTACATCAACACCGCCGGCATCGGGCTCGTCCCGGAGGGCGTGGACCTGCGCCCGCAGCGGGTCGTACCGGGCGACGTCGTCATCGTCAGCGGCGAGATCGGGCTGCACGGGGTGGCCATCATGAGCGTCCGCGAGGGCCTCGGCTTCGAGGCGGACATCGCGAGCGACTGCGCGCCCCTGGGCGGCCTCGTCCAGTCCATGCTCGCGGTCACCCCCGACCTGCACGTCCTGCGCGACCCCACCCGCGGCGGCCTGGCCGCCGCACTCAACGAGATCGCGGCCGCCTCCGGCGCCGGGGTGGTCGTCCAGGAGGGCCGGGTGCCGGTCCCCGAGGCCGTGTCCAACGCCTGCGCCATCCTCGGCCTCGACCCCTTCTACGTGGCCAACGAGGGCAAGCTCGTCGCGTTCGTGCCCCGCGAGCACGCCGAGGCCGTCCTCGACGCCATGCGGGCCCACCCCCTGGGCCGGCACGCCGCGGTGATCGGCGAGGCGGTCGAGGCCCACCCCGGCCTCGTCGTGGCCCGCACCGGCCTCGGAGGCACCCGCGTGGTCGACCTGCCGATCGGGGAGCAGCTGCCGCGGATCTGCTGACGGCGCGCTCCGGGGCGCGCCGGGGCGCCGGGGCGGGCCCGCGGGGTCAGGGGAGCTCGGGGATGAAGGGCAGGTAGTCCTCCGTGCCCTCCGACGGCACCACCGCGT
The DNA here is from genome assembly GCF_040651895.1 of Streptomyces sp. NPDC048352. Lineage (NCBI taxonomy): Bacteria > Bacillati > Actinomycetota > Actinomycetes > Kitasatosporales > Streptomycetaceae > Streptomyces > Streptomyces sp. NPDC048352. The sequence goes on along the minus strand of NZ_JBEZKZ010000018.1, from coordinate 30,559 downwards.
AGCTCGCCTCGGGCAGCTCGTTCCACACGCCGGCGAGGCTTCCGAGCGGTTCGGAGACCACCAGCCGGGTCGCGTCGGACACCTCGCGCAGGTACGGCAGCTCGGGGTACAGCTGGCGGACCGTATCGGCCCGGCTGCTGTAGTACAGGGAGCGGGACTTGCCCTGGCTGGAGTAGCGGAACGCCCATACGCGTTCGCCGTCGCTGACGGCGACGGTCATCTGGAGCGGGTCCGCCACGCCGTGCTCCTTGCCGAGCCGTTCCACGAGCCCCGCCATCCGGGCGACGGCGCCGGGGACGTCCTGGTCGAGGCCGAAGGTCACGGCCAGGTAGAACATCACCTCGGAGTCGGTCGACCCCTCGATGCAGGGGAACAGCGCCGGGTCGACGGCCATGCACAGGTCGCGCTGCAGCCGGTGGAAGTCGCTGATCGCACCGTTGTGCATCCACAGCCAGCGGCCGTGCCGGAACGGGTGGCAGTTGGTCTGCTGGATCGCCGAGCCCGTGGAGGCGCGGACGTGTGCGAAGAACAGCGGCGAGCGGACGTGCGAGGCCAGCTCCCGCAGGTTCCGGTTGTTCCAGGCCGGACCGATGTCCCGGAACACCGCCGGGGTGCCGTCACCGTCCGTGCTGTACCAGCCGATGCCGAAGCCGTCGCCGTTGGTCGACTCGACGCCCATCCGTGCGTGCAGGCTCTGGTCGATCAGCGAGTGCTCCGGCTGGTACAGCACGGCGTCGAGCAACATCGGCGACCCGGAGTAGGCGAGCCATCGACACATGTGCACCATCCCTCTCCTGAGTCCCGTCCGAGCCTAACGCGCCACACGATCGTGCGGCTCCTCGGCCGGCCGGGCGGGTGGCGCCACGTGCGCCAAAATTTCGTACGAATGTTCGGATCTGTCGGATCGGATCGCGGGGCCGTGGAGGAACGGCCGGGCCGCTGATCTCCTCCGTCGAGCCCGGGCTGCCGCCTCAGAGGCGCTCCTCCATGCGTATCGCCGATTCCAGGTCCTCGTGGGCCCGGCCCCTCCGGCCCTCCTGCCCTTCCAGGAGGGCCGCGGCGATCGCGTCGAGCTTGCGCTGGACGGCGTGCTCGGCGCGCCGTTCGGAGTTCTTGAGCAGCGCCAGCAGCAACAGCGACACCGCACCGATCGAGTCGCCCGCGAGGTGCTGCCACTCCGTCGGCAGACCCAGCACGTGCACCACGACGAAACAGGCCACCAGGGCCACGCAGAGGGCGGAGAAGACGGGGGAGCTCGTGAAGTTGGAGGCGAGCTCGGCCAGCCGCTCGAAGCGGCCGGCCCGCCCGTTCCCCTCGCCCTTCTTGGCGGGATGACGGAAGACCATGCCGGGCACCTGCCCCCGACGGCCCGCCGCACACGTGGCGTCAGCCCACCCCTAGCGTTCCGCGCCGGCGTCGTCCGGCCAGCCGTAGCCGGTGCGCGGCGGTTCGGGGACGGCGCCCAGCGCGGCCAGGTCCCGGTCCGCGGCCCGGCTCAGCTGTCCCGCGAGGTCCCGCATGGCGCGGCTCGCCGCCAGCTCGTCGCCGATCGCGGGAACGTCCACGTCCTGCGGATTGCACCGCGCCCGGCCCCGGCCGACCATCGTGGCCTTCCCCGTCTCGAGCACCGCCCTGGCCTTGGTCGTGCCGTCCTCCTCGATGAGGTAGACGCCGACCTTCCACTCCTCGGCGTGTGACATGGCGTGCCTCCTGACCTCCCGGGGCCTCGTGCTACCAGGATCCCTCCGCCCGGGCCGGTCCGGCCACGGCAGGGCGCACCGCCCCGGTCACCCGGCGGGGGCGAGGGCCGCCTGCGCCGGGCCGTCGGGGCGGACCGTGAGGCCGTACACCGCTCCGGCCGGGACCGAGGTGAAGACCGGGACGTGGCGGGGCAGCAGCTGCTCCAGCAGCGCGGTCGACTCGCGCAGGGCGAACTGCGTGCCGAGGCAGGCGCGGGGACCGATGCCGAAGGGCAGGTAGGCGCCCTGCCGGGCGGGCCGGCCGCCCGCGGCGGTGAAGCGCCGCGGGTCGAAGCGCTCGGGGTCCGGCCAGAGCTCCGGGTCGCGGTGGGTGAGGTACGGGCACACCAGTACGTCCGTCCCCGCCGCGACGGCGTGGCCGCCCAGGGTGTCGGCCTCGGTGGCGTGGCGGGGCAGGATCCAGGCCGACGGGTAGAGCCGCAGCGTCTCGCTGACCAGCGCCTGGAAGGCCTCCCGGCGCTCGGGTGAGCCCTCACCGCCGGCGGCGAGCGCCTCCTCGCGGGCCGCGGGTGCCGGTCGAGCAGCAGGTACAGCCAGGTCAGGGTGGTGGCGGTGGTCTCGTGGCCGGCCACCAGCAGTGTGACCAGCTCGTCACGCAGCAGCCGGTCCGTGTACTCGGGGTGGGTGACCGAGGCGTCGACCAGTACCTGGAGCAGCCCGGGCCCGTCCGGGCCCGCCGCCCCGTCACGGGCCGCGGCGACGGCGTGCCGGGCGACGGCGTCGATCCTGGCGAGGTCGGCGGCCACCGAGTCCCGGGCCTCGACCTCGTCGGCGGGCAGGCTCGGCAGCGCCGCCACCACGGCCGCCACGGCGGTGAGTTCCCGCGCCGTGCCGGCGTCCAGCGGATGGCCGGTGAGCGCACGCCAGATGGTGTCCAGGGCGAAGCGGCGCATCTCCTCGCCGACGTCGAAGCCCTCCCCGGTGCGCGCGTACCCGGCCCAGCGCTCGGCGGCGGCGCGGGCCGCCCCGGCGATGCGCTGCTCGTACCGGCGCATGCCCGTACCGGTGAACTGCGACTGCAACAGCCGCCGCTGCCGCTTCCACGCGTCCCCGGTCGCGGCCAGCACCCCGTCGCCGATCAGCAGGCGCGCCCGGTGGGAGCGCTTGACGTACCGGTCCGGATGCCGGGCGAGCACGTGCTGGACGGCCTCCGGCGCGGTGACCAGCACGGTGGGCCGCGGACCGATCCGCACGGCGGCCACCCCGCCGAGCCGCTCCCGCGCCAGGGTGAGCAGCTCGACCAACTCACCCCCTCCGCGGCGCCACCGCTCCACGGCGGCGGGGTCGAGCTCGGGCACCGGCCCGGTTGCGGCGTCTGTGGCCAAGGGACTTCTCCTGTCCGGCAGCGGTGGGGCGGCCTTCGCGGGGTGGTCTAGGACGGGGACGACCAGCGCTGTGAGGCGCTTCCGGTGCAGGAGTTGGTGACCAGGCCGGCGCTCATCCCGAGGTCGAGGCAGCCGCCGCTGTAGTCGTTGCGCAGGGTGCCGCCCGAGCCCGTGCGCCAGGTGCGGGCGAGGTCCTGGCCGCAGTCGCCGACGAAGACGGCCTGGCCGAGCATGTTGGCGTAGAGGCAGCCGCCCGTCTGCTGGTTGACCAGCTTGAAGCTGCCGTCGCCGCGGCTCTGCACCGTCCAGCGGGCCGTCGGGTCCGCGCAGTCCCCGTGGTCCGAGGAGCCGTAGACCTGGGTGATGCACTTGCCGTTGCCGGCGTTGCGGTAGCGGTGGGTGCCGGAGGCGGGAGGGGGGTTGGTCGTCGCCGGGCCGCCGCCGGGGGTGCCGGATCCGCCCTGCCCGTTCGGGGTGCCGGGGCCGGGGCCCGGGTTGGAGCCGGTGCCCGGGCCGGCGCCCGTGCCCGCGTTCCCGGCGGCCGGGACCGGGGGCGTGACCGGGCCGGCCGGCACCTGGCCCTGGGCCGGCGGCTGGCCCGGCGGCTGGCCCGGCGAGCCCGAGGGCGGGGCGGACGGGCCGCCGCTCGCCCCCGCCGAAGGCGACGGGCCCGAGGGGGCGGAGGACGGCGCGGGGGACGGCGCCCCGGAGCCGGCCGGGCCCGGGGAGGAGGCGCCGGGCCGGGCTCCGGCCTGCAGCGGGGTCACGTGCGGGAGGTACTGCAGGGCGAGGGTCGTGCCGCCCGCGACCACGACGACCGGGAGCACCGCGAGCAGCACCCGGGTGCGGCGCCGACGCTCGGGCCGGGCGTCGGCGGGCCCGGCGGCCGCGGGCACGGGCTTCCCGCCGCCCAGCGGGAGCGTCGGGAGGTCGACCTTCTGCACGTCTGCGGCGAACGCGGCCCGCTCGGTGAGCCGCGCGGTGATCGCCTCGGGCCACAGCGGCGCCTCGAACGGGCCGTGCGCGCGGGCCTGTTCGAGGAGTTCGGCCGCCGTCGGCCGCCCCTCGGGGTCCTTGTCGAGGCAGGCGGCCACGACCTCCCCGAGGGCGGGGTCCAGGGCCCGCAGCGGCTCCAGGTCGGGTTCCTCGTGGACGATGCGGTAGAGCACCCCGTGGCCCGACTCCTCGCCGAAGGGCGGCCGGCCGCAGGCCGCGTACGCGAGCACCGAGCCGAGGGCGAAGACATCGGTGGCGCCGCTCAGGGCCTTGGCCCCCGAGGCCTGTTCGGGCGCCATGTACGCGGGCGTGCCCACGACCATGCCGGTCCTGGTGAGCTGGCTCTGCTCGGCGGCCCGGGCGACCCCGAAGTCGATGAGGGTGAGCCCGTCGAGGGTCAGCATGACGTTGGACGGCTTGAGGTCCCGGTGCACCATGTCCAGGGCGTGCACCGCCGCGAGGCCCTCGGCGGCCTCCCGCAGCAGCAGCCACAGCGCCCGCGCGGGCAGCGGCCCGCCGTGCAGCTCGACCGCCTCGCGCAGGGTGAGCCCCGGTATGTAGGCGGTGGCGAACCACGGGGGCTTCGCGGTGCGGTCGCTGTCCAGCAGCGGGGCGGTGGCCTTCGCGGGAAGCCGGGCCAGGTTGTCGAGTTCGTGCCCGAAGCGCCGCCGGAAGTCCTCGTCCTCGCCGACGACCGACGCCAGCAGCTGCTTGACGGCGACGTACCGCCCGTCCAGGACCCCGAGGTACACCCGCCCCATGCCGCCGGCGCCCAGCCGGCCCGCCAGCGCGACGGGCCCGATCCGCTGCGGATCCTCCGCCTCCAGCGGCTGGGCCCCGCTTCCCCTCAGCTCTAACACGTCAGCCCCGTCAGGATCGTGATGGATTTCCAGAAACCTACCCGACGCGGCGTCATACTTCAGCAGTGATCCCGAACGATTCCGGGCCGGGCGGCCACCCGCCTCCGCCCCCGCGCCCCGAGCTCCCCGACCTGGCCGCCGCCCACCGGCGCGGGCCGGCCGCGGCGGTCGAGGCGAAGTGGGAGGCCCTCGCCCGGTACTGGCGGTGGATGGCCGAACACAGGAGGCGGGCCCTGCGGCCGGGCGGTGCGTACCCGGGCGCCTGCGCGCTCGTCGAGGCGGCCCGCGCGGTTCCCGAGCTGCGGCGGCTGTACCCCTTCACCAGCCACCTGATCCTGAAGTTCAGCAGCACCACCACGTTTCCGTACGACGTGCGGCTGCCCTCCGTCGAGCCCCTGGCCGGCGGGCGGTTCCGGGTCCGCCGCCACCTGCGGGGCGCCCCGGTCATCGGGGAGCCCGCCACCCCCGGCGAGGCCCTCGCCCTCGTCCTGGCCCACCGGCCGGCCGGCCTCGGGCCCGCCGCCGCCCGGCCGGGCAGCCGGACGCGCGGCCGCTGAGCCCGTACGGCCGGTGGGCACCACGACGCCCGGGCAACACGACGCCCGGGCCGGCCGGCCCGGGCGTCGTGGTCGGACTGACGGCGCCGGTCAGACCAGGTCGAACCGGTCGAGGTCCATCACCTTGCTCCACGCGGCGACGAAGTCCTCGACGAACTTGCGCTGCGCGTCGTCGCTCGCGTACACCTCCGCCAGCGCCCGCAGCTCGGAGTTCGAGCCGAAGACGAGGTCGGCGCGGGTGCCGGTCCACTTGAGCGCGCCGGTGGCGGCGTCGCGGCCCTCGAAGGTGTTCTCGTCCGCCGAGGCGGCCTTCCACGTCGTACCCAGGTCGAGCAGGTTGACGAAGAAGTCGTTCGTCAGGGTGCCCGGGGTGTCGGTGAACACGCCCAGCTTGGACTGCTGGTAGGTCGCGCCCAGGACGCGCAGGCCGCCGACGAGGACGGTCAGCTCGGGCGCCGAGAGCGTCAGCAGGTTCGCCTTGTCGACCAGCAGGAACTCGGCGGGCAGGCGGCTGCCCTTGCCGACGTAGTTGCGGAAGCCGTCGGCGACGGGCTCCAGCGCCGCGAAGGACTCGACGTCGGTCTGGTCCTGCGAGGCGTCCACGCGGCCCGGGGTGAAGGGCACCCGGACGTCGTGCCCGGCGTCCTTGGCGGCCTGCTCGACGGCGGCGGAGCCGGCGAGGACGACCAGGTCGGCGAGGGAGACCCGCTTGCCGCCGGCCTGGGCGGCGTTGAAGGACTCCTGGATGCCCTCCAGGACGCGCAGCACCGCGGCGAGCTGGTCCGGTTCGTTGACCTCCCAACCGGCCTGCGGCTGGAGGCGGATGCGGCCGCCGTTGGCACCGCCGCGCTTGTCGCTGCCGCGGAAGGACGAGGCCGCCGCCCAGGCCACGGAGACGAGCTGGGACACCGTGAGGTCGGAGCCGAGGATCCGCTCCTTGAGGGACGCGACGTCGGCGTCGTCGATCACCTCGTGGGTGCGGGCCGGCAGCGGGTCCTGCCACAGCAGCGTCTCGCTCGGGACCTCGGGGCCGAGGTAGCGCACGACCGGGCCCATGTCGCGGTGGGTCAGCTTGTACCAGGCGCGGGCGAAGGCGTCCGCGAACTGGTCGGGGTGCTCCAGGAAGCGGCGCGAGATCTGCTCGTAGGCCGGGTCGAAGCGCAGCGAGAGGTCCGTGGTCAGCATCATCGGCGCGTGGCTCTTGGACGGGTCGTGCGCGTCCGGGATGGTGCCGGCGCCCGCGCCGTCCTTCGCGACCCACTGGTGCGCGCCGGCGGGGCTGGTGGTCAGCTCCCACTCGTAGCGGAAGAGGTTCTCGAAGAAGTCGTTGCTCCACCGGGTCGGGGTCGTGGTCCAGGTGACCTCGAGGCCGCTGGTGATGGTGTCGGCGCCCTTGCCGGAGCCGTACGTGTTCTGCCAGCCGAAGCCCTGCGCCTCCAGGGGCGCGGCCTCCGGGTCGACGCCGACGTGGTCGGCCGGGCCGGCGCCGTGGGCCTTGCCGAAGGTGTGGCCGCCGGCTATCAGCGCGACGGTCTCCTCGTCGTTCATCGCCATCCGGCGGAACGTCTCACGGATGTCGCGGGCGGCGGAGAGCGGGTCCGGGTTGCCGTTCGGGCCCTCCGGGTTGACGTAGATCAGGCCCATCTGGACGGCGCCGAGGGGGCTCTCCAGCTCCCGGTCGCCCGAGTAGCGCTGGTCGTCGAGCCAGGTGGTCTCGGGACCCCAGTAGACGTCCTCGTCGGGCTCCCACACGTCGGCGCGTCCGCCGGCGAAGCCGAAGGTCTCGAAGCCCATGGACTCGAGCGCGACGTTGCCCGCGAGGATCAGCAGGTCGGCCCAGGACAGGCTCTGCCCGTACTTCTTCTTCACCGGCCACAGCAGCCGGCGGGCCTTGTCGAGGTTCGCGTTGTCCGGCCAGCTGTTGAGCGGGGCGAACCGCTGCTGGCCGGCCCCGGCACCGCCGCGGCCGTCGCTGATCCGGTACGTGCCGGCGCTGTGCCAGGCCATGCGGATGATGAACGGCCCGTAGTGCCCGAAGTCGGCCGGCCACCAGTCCTGGGAGGTGGTCAGCACCTCTTCGATGTCCCGCTTCACGGCCGGGAGGTCGAGGGACGTGAACGCCGCGGCGTAGTCGAACCCCTCGCCGAGCGGGTTGGCCACGGCGGGGTTCTTGGCGAGGATCTTCAGATTGAGGCGCTCGGGCCACCACTGGCGGTTCCCGCCGCCCTGGGTGGGGTGCGGGGCGCGCTCGTGCGCGACCGGGCAGCCGCCTGCGCCCTCTGTTTTGGCGTCGACGACGACTGCGTCGTGGTTCTCAGACATGCAAAATCCTTCCGGACCAGGCGGATCACGCTGTTCAGGAACGGGTGCGGTGCGGTGGGACGGCCGGGGTGCGGTGACCGGCCCTCGCCCTGCCGTCCGTCCTCGGACGGCGGCCCCGCCCGTCACCTCGCCGTCTCCTGCCGCTGCGGGGTATTCCTATCCCTTGGCTATCAACGCATCAGATCCTACGATGGACGCAGTCCAAGTCAAGAAGCACACCAAGCCCGGATCCCATCGGTTCTCGAGCCCCTCTCAAGGGCCCGGGGGCCGCTCGAACCTGAAAAAGAGGGGGGCCGACATGAGTGACCTGCTGGAACGCCTGCGCAGGCGCGGCTGGCGGTTGACGTCCCAAAGACGTGTCGTCGCGGAGGTCCTGGACGGCGACCACGTGCACCTGACCGCCGACGAGGTGCACGCCCGCGCGGTGGGGCTGCTGCCCGAGATCTCCCGGGCCACCGTCTACAACGCCCTGGGCGAACTGGTCGCCCTCGGGGAGGTGGCGGAGGTGTCCACCGACGGCCGGGCGAAGCGCTACGACCCCAACGCCCACCACCCCCACCACCACCTCGTCTGCTCCGGCTGCGGCCTCATCCGGGACGTGCGCCCGGCCGGGAACCCGCTGGGCGACCTCCCGGCGGGGGAGCGCTTCGGCTTCACGCTGTCCGGGGCGGAGGTCACCTACCGCGGCCTGTGCCCGGCCTGCGCCGCCTGAGGTCCCGTCCTACCGGTACGCGGCGAACGCCTTCGTGAAGGCCAGCGGCTCCTGGAGGACGGAACTGCAGGTGGCGTCGGCGTGGCCGAGGGCACCCGCCGCGCACTGCCGGTCGCGGGCCGAGGACCACATCGCGAGCCGGCCGACGCCCTTGGCGCGGGCGAACCGGACGAGTTCCGTCGCGTCCGCCACCGTGAAGACCTCGCTCGCCACGTCGTTGACGCCGATCATCGGGGTGACGGCCACCGTCTTCCAGGCCTGGGCGTCGGAGAGCCCGAGCACGCCCTTGAGCTGGGCCTGGGTCGCGGTCGCCGCCTGGACCGCGTACTGCCCCATGTTCCCGCCGTACGCGGGGCCGTAGTCCATCGCCATGATGTTGACGGCGCCGATCCGTACGCCGTTCCTCGCGGCGTCGGCCAGCAGGGCCACGCCGGGCTGGGTCAGCCCCTCCGGCATCACGGGCAGGGTGAACGCCACGTCGAGGCCCGGGTGCGCCTTCTGCAGCCGGGCTATCGCCTGGGCGCGACGGGTGTTGGCGGCGGTGTCCGGCAGGGCGGCGCCCTCGATGTCGAAGTCGACCTTGGTCAGCCGGTAGGCGTCGACCACCTTCCCGTACGCGGCGGCCAGTTCGTCGGCGGTGGCGCAGTTCAGCGCCAGCTCGCGCCCGGCGGCGCCGCCGAACGACACCCGCACGTCGCCGCCCGCCGTGCGCAGCGCGCCGATCTGGGCCGCGACCTTGTCGTCCGCGAGGCCGGTGACCCCGCCCCACAGCGGCGAACAGCCCCCGCCGGCGGTGACGAAGGCGAGGTGGAACTCCTTGACGCCGGTCCGGGCCGCGGTGTCGAGGAGGTCGTAGGCGGGGTACAGGGAGGTGTCCACGTACGGGGCGAACCGCGCGCCGGCGCCGGGCGCGCCGGTGGCCGTCGGGGTGGGGGAGGGCGGCGGCACCGGAGTCGCGGTGGCGGTGGCGGTGGCGGTGGCCGTGGCGGTGGCCGTGGGCCCGGTTGTCGGGCGGCCGCTCGGCAGGGGCGTCGCGCCCTGCTCCACCGAGCACTTCACCGCGTTGATCAGGCAGCGGGTGGGGTCGCCCGGCGTCCCGGCGCCGCTCGCCACGAACCCGACGGTCACGGAGGCGCCCGGCGCCAGTGTCCCGTTCCAGCCGGCGGGCCTCACGGTGACGCGCTGCCCTTCGACCGTGTGGGTTCCGTTCCACAGCGAGTCGATCCGGACGCCCGCAGGGAGGTCGAACTGGAGCGTCCAGCCGCTCAGTTCCCGCCCCGTCCCGTTGGTGATCGCGTACTGCCCGGTGTAACCGCCGCTCCAGGAGCTGGACTTGGTGTAGGCGGCCCCGACGGACGTGGCCTGGGCCGTGCCGGAGAACGCGAACGCCGCGCCCCCCAGCACGGCCGCCACCACGACCGCTCCGGCGGCCTTGGCCCCGCCGCTCGCCCTGCGCCGGTGCCCGTGCGTGCTGCTGCCCATGGAAATGCCTGCCTTCGTGTGACCGGGGACGGGGTACGGGGCAGCACGCTAGCCACCCCGAAACGGACATTCGTTCGCTTCGGGGTGTCATCGCCGAGCCTTAGGTTCCGCTTAAGCCGGCGGAAAGGTCCGCCTCAGGAATCAGGCGGCGGTCCAGCCGCCGTCCATCGGGAGCGAGGCGCCGGTGACGTGGCCGGTGTGGGGGCCGCAGAGCCACAGGGCGACCGCGGCCACCTCCTCCGGCTCGATCAGCCGCTTGATCGCGGAGCCGCGCAGCAGCACCTCCTCGACCACCCGCGGGGCGGGGATGCCGTGCGCCTCGGCCTGGGCGGCGATCTGCCGCTCCACCAGCGGGGTGCGCACGTAGCCGGGATTCACGCAGTTGCTCGTCACCCCGTGCGGGGCGCCCTCCAGGGCGGTGACCTTGCTCAGCCCTTCCAGGGCGTGCTTGGCGGTGACGTACCCGGACTTGAAGGGGCTGGCCCGCAGCCCGTGGACGCTGGAGATGTTGACCACCCGTCCCCAGCCGCGCCGGTACATGTGGGGCAGGGTCCGGCGCAGCAGCAGGAAGGGGGCGGTGACCATCACCTTCTGGAGCAGCTCGAACCGCTCGGGCGGGAAGTCCTCGATGGCGGCGACGTGTTGCAGCCCCGCGTTGTTGACCAGGACGTCGACCTCGGCGGGCAGGCGGCCGACGGCGGCCGGGTCGGCGAGGTCGGCCGGATGGGCCCGCCCGCCCACGCTTTCGGCCACTTCCGCGGCGGCCCGCGCGTCCACGTCCACGACGTGTACGAGGGCCCCGGCGCCGGCGAGCGCCACGGCGCAGGCGCGCCCGATGCCGCTGCCGCCGCCGGTCACCAGGGCCACCCGGCCCGCCAGGCCGGACGCTGTTCCACCGGATGCGGTGGTGAATCCGCTCGTCATGGCCCGAACGTTAGGGACGTACGCCGCCGCCTGCCGATGTGCGCCGCCGCCACACTCGGCGGCCCGGCGGTGGCGTCCGCCACCACCGCCGCCGTATCGCGGGGCGTGGGCGGGCGGCCCGGGGCGCCGTTCACGCGTCCCGGGCGGGCCCTCCTACTGGGGACGCCAGTTCGGCAGGCCGGCCGATGAAGGGCGCCAGGCCATCACCTGGGCCAGGTGGCGCAGGATCTCCTCCGCCTCCCGTCGGACCTGACCGGGGACATCACCGCGCTCGCGTACGAGCTGGGCGTAGATCGGCGCATCACTGCTGGTGCTGCTCACTTAGGACTTCACTCCCCTGAAGCCGGCACCGCGGGCCGGGCGGCACAAGTGTAGGCGGCGGCCTCGTGGCAGCCGAACAGAGGTCGGTACGGGCGGAGATGGGCGCTCACGAGCAGACCGTCCCGTCGGCCGGGGCGGTGCCGTCGACGAGGAACGCGTCGACGGCCTTGGTGGCGCAGGCGTTGTGCCCGTAGGAGCCGTGCCCCTCGCCCCGCACCGTCAGGTTGACGCCGACGCCGCGGCCGAGCGCGTCGGCCATCCGCTTCGCGCCCTCGACGGGGGTGGCCGGGTCGCCGGTGTTGCCGATCACGACGATCGGGGCCGCGCCCGCGGCGCCCACCTCGGGCTTGTCGCCCGTCCCGCGGACCGGCCACTGCGAGCAGCCGAGCAGGCCCTCCACCATCTCCGGGCCGAAGACCGGGGAGGCCGCGCGGAAGGCGGGCTCCTGCGCCGTCTTCTCCTCGACGGTGTACCGGCGGCTGGTGTCGACGCAGTTGATCGCCGCCTGCGCGGCGTTGGAGTTGTCGTAGTGCCCGTCCTCGCCGCGCCCGCTGTAGCCGTCCGCCAGCGCCAGCAGGATGTTGCCGGTGCCGAGCTGCCGCAGCTCGCCGAGCCCCTGGACGAGGTACTCCCAGGTCTCCTTGTCGTAGAGGCTGGCGGCGATGCCGGTGAGCGCGAGGTCGGAGGTGAGCTTGCGGCCGCTGTCGGTGGAGGCGGGCTTCGCCTTCAGCTTCTCCAGCAGCTCGTTGATCCGCTTGTTGCCCTCGGCGTCGCTCGGGCCGGTCGGGCAGTTGGCGGTGTACGTGTCGCGGCAGTACTTCATGGCGTGCTCCAGCGCCAGCTGGAAGCCCTTCGCCTGGCCGAGCCCGGCCTGGGCCTCGTCCGCCGTGGGGTCGACGACGGCGTCGAACACGGTGCGGCCGACGTTCTTCGGGAAGAGGTGGGCGTAGACCCCGCCCAGCCGGGTGCCGTAGGAGATGCCGAAGTAGTTCAGCTTCTGCTCGCCGAGGACCTGGCGCATCAGGTCCATGTCACGGGCGGTGTCGGCCGTGCCCACGTGGGGGAGCAGCCTGGCGGACTTCTGCTTGCAGGCGTCGGTGAACTTCTTGATCTCGGCGAGGGTGTCGCCGGTGCCCGGGTCCTCGTCGAGCGTCTTGTCGTCCAGGCAGAGGACCGGGGCGCTGTTGCCCACGCCGCGCGGGTCGAAGCTGACCAGGTCGTAGACCGCGCCCAGCTTCTTGTACTCGTCCGCCGCCTGAGGCAGCGTCCGGACGCCGGAGCCGCCGGGGCCGCCGAAGTTGTAGACGAGGGAGCCGATGCGCTTGCCCGCGTCGCCGGCCTTCTTGCGGATCAGGGCCACGTCGATGGTCTCGCCGCCCGGCTTCGCGTAGTCGAGCGGCGCCTTCATCGTGGCGCACTCCCAGCCCGCCCCGGGGGCCTTGCCGCCGCCCTGGGCGGCCGAGGGCGCCGGGCAGGTCCGCCACTCGGGCTTCTGGCCGGTCAGCGCGGCGGGCAGCGCCGGCAGCGGGGCGGGCGAGGCGGCGGCCGACCCGGAGGGCTTCGCCTGCGCCGGAGCCTTCGCGTCGCCGCCGCAGGCCGCCAGGGCGGGGACCGCCAGCAGGGCGGCAGCGGTCAGGACCGCCGCCCGGACGGGGCGGCGTATTCGGTGGGGCATGCGGGAGCTCCTGCGCGGTTCGGAGGCACGGGTAAACGAGTGACAAAGTGTAGGGGCGTATTCCGGTCAGATTTCCCCGGGGCCTCCCCCCTCACCCCGCCGGCGCCCCGCCCGTCGCCGGACCCGCCCGGTACCGGCCCGGGGTCGTGCCGAACTGGCGGCTGAACGCGTGCGAGAGGGCGTACGGCGTGCCGTAGCCCACCCGGCGCGCGACGGCGGCCAGCGGAACCTCGGTGCTGCGCAGCAGGCCCGCGGCGAGGTTCAGCCGCCACCAGGTGAGGTACGCCATCGGCGGACGACCGACCAGGGCCGTGAAGCGCCGCGCCAGGGTGGGGCGGGACACCCCCGCCTCCGCGGCCAGCCGGTCGGTGGTCCAGGGGGCGGCCGGATCGGCGTGCAGGGCCCGCAGCGCGGCGGCCGCCACCGGATCCCCCAGCACGGCGGGCCAGGTGCCCGCCGTGCCCTCCGCCGTCAGCCAGGAGCGGATCATGTAGACGAGGAGCAGGTCGAGCAGACTGGGGACCGCGACGCCGGCCCCCGGCCGCTGCCCGCCCAGCTCACGGCCCAGCAGGTCGATGGCGGAACGGAGTTCGGGGTGGCTGCCCACCCGGTTCGGCAGATGGACCACGGGCGGCAGCTCCGCCATCAACGGATGCGCCCGGCTGCGGTCGAGCCGGTACTTGCCGCACAGCATCTCCACCGCGCCCGCGCGGCCCCCCGCCGGCCCGGGCCCCCGCTCCGCGGCGCTGACCGTCTCGAACGGCACCGCCCGCGCCACGGCCTCCTCGTCCGCGGGCCCGTCGGCGAGCACGTGGCCCGTGCCGTGCGGCAGCAGCACCGCGTCGCCCGCGCCGAGTGCCACGGGCGGTCCGCCGTCCGGCAGCAGCCAGCAGCCGCCCTCCAGGACGACGTGGAAGCCGGCGCCGTCGTACGGGGCCAATCGGACGCACCAGCTGCCGTCCACGCGTACCCGGTCGGAGGAGGGCCGGCCGACCCGTACGGCGGAGATCGCGTCGCTCACCACATCCACCGGGCCACCCTACCCAGGGCTTCGGCGGTGAGCCGTTCGCGTATCCCTGTGATCATCCGGAGCATTGAGGCGCTCACCGGGCGTCCGTAGATTCCGGGTCATGGAGAACACGGAGAACACGAACGGAAACAGCATGGTGCTCGGCGACGTCGAGGTCATCCGCGTCGTCGAGTGGCAGGGGCCCTTCGGACCCGCGGGCGGCCTCGTTCCCGCGGCGGGGGAGCGGGTGTGGAAGGAGAACGAGGACTGGCTGGCACCGGACCACTGGCAGCCGCAGGACGACAGCGCCGTGATGGCCCTGCAGACCTGGGTCCTGCGCAGCGCGGGGGCCACCGTCCTTGTCGACACCGGAGTGGGCAACGGGCGCGAGCGCCCCGGCTCTCCGCTGTTCCACCACAGGGACGGGGACTTCCTCGGTGCCCTGGCCCGGGCGGGAGTACGCCCCGAGGACGTCGACTACGTCGTCAACACGCACCTGCACGCCGACCACGTCGGCTGGAACACCCATGACGTCACGGGGGAGTGGGTCCCCGCCTTCCCCAACGCCCGCTACCTCATCCCGGCGGCCGACGACCACCACTTCGGCCCGCTCGGCGGGTACGCGGGCGGTGAGCGGGTGGACGACCGGCTGGTCTACGAGGACAGCGTCGCGCCCGTCCACCGCTCCGGCCAAGCCGTGCTCTGGGAAGGTGCCCACCGCATCGACGCCCACCTGAGCCTGGAGGCCGCCCCCGGCCACACCCCCGGCTCCTCGGTGCTGCGCCTGGCGTCCGGCGGCGACCGGGCCGTCTTCGTCGGTGATCTCCTGCACAGCCCGGTCCAGATCGTCGCCCCGGGCTGCAACAGCTGCTTCTGCATGGATCCGCAGCAGGCGGCGGCGACCCGCCGACGGGTCCTCGCCCGGGCCGCGGACCTGCGGGAACTGGTGGTGCCCGCCCACTTCGGGGGCGCGGGAGCCGTGGAGGTCCGCCGGGAGGGGACGGGATTCGGCCTCGGCGCGTGGGCCGCCTACGGCCCCGGACCGGTGACGGACGAGGAGGCGTCGGCGTAGGCCGCCGTCCGGCCCGTCAGGGGTGATGACGCCGTGCGATGCGCGTCGACCCCCAGCGCGCCGCGGATTGCGGAGTCGGATCAAACGACTGTTACCGTCCGCAGCATGCCGGAACTCGTCGCCCCCACCCCCCGTCTGCATTCCTCCTGGCTCGCCGCCCAGGACGAGTGGGGACCCGACGCCCACCTGGACGGCGCCGGGCTCGGCTCGGACGACGACGTGGCCACCCCGCAGGGCTTCGCCGACTGGACCGCCCGGCTGCGCCGCCACGCCGACCGCACGGCCCCCGTGGAGCAGGGCCGGGTCCCCACCACCTACTGGTGGATCACCGAGGGCGACACCTACCTGGGCGCCATCGACCTGCGGCACTACCTGAACGCGTTCCTCCTCGACGCGGGCGGCCACATCGGCTACTGCGTCCGCCCGTCGGCCCGCGGGCGCGGCGTGGCCACCTGGGCGCTGGGCGCGGTCCTCTACGAGGCGCGGCTGCTGGGCATGGACCGGGTCCTGCTGACCTGCGACCCCGGCAACGAGGCCTCGGCCCGCACCATCGAACGCAACGGCGGCGTCCTGGAGGACGTGCGCGAGACCCTGATCGGCCCCAAGCGCCGCTACTGGATCACCCTCTGACGCCGGCGCTCCGCGAGCGGTCCGCGAGCCCGGACAGCTCCAGCGCGCGCAGCATGGCCGGCAGGTCCCAGTGGCCGCAGGAGCAGCCGGCGGCCAGCGCCTCGAGATCCGCGGGCCGGAGCTCCCCGCGCACCGCGGCGTCCAGCAGCCGCACCGCGGTCCGCCCCGGAGCGTCGTCGCGCCCGCAGCCGCAGTCGTCCCCGGCGCCGTCGAGCAGGGCCAGCAGCTCGCGGCGCTCCGTGAAACGGCTGATCCCGCAGTCCAGGCCGTCGTCGTCCAGGTCGTCCGGATAGGGCGCCCGGGCCCAGGAGCCGTTCTCCGACCAGTAGACGCAGCCGAGTTGCATGCCGGCGAGCAGGTCGCGCAGGGTCTCGTAGGGCAGCCAGTCCGGGCCCTGCGCCAGCATGTCGACAGCCGGCTCGTGCCACTTGACGCCGCTCGACTCGTCCTCGCCGTAGAGCACGTACCGCCCCTCGCCCGCCCGGGCGAAGGTCCACCAGGTGCAGCCGCAGTCGTCGAGGTGGAGCCCCTCCCCGTCGATCCAGTGGCCGGTGCGGTGGACGCCCCGGCCCTCCGCCTCGGTGCCGGCTTCCAGGACGGCGACCAGGGCCCAGTGCGCCCACAGCAGTTCGGCGGGCGGCAGGTCCCCGGGCAGGCCGGGACGGTGGATGGTCATGGTGGCGGGATCCCCCCGGACGTGACGGCCGCTTGCCGCCCGAGCGTAGCGTTCCCGTACGGACACGGCCGCCGCGGGGCCCCTCGGCGGGTCCGCGGCGGCCGGTCGGGTCATCGGGCGTTGCGCTCCGGCAGGTCCACGTCGGCCGGGGCGGCCGCGAAGCCGCGGGCGGACGCCTTCACCGGCTTCTTGCCGCAGAAGGCCCCTTCGAGGGTGCCGCCCAGGGCGGTGTTCGCCTCACCCCGGTTCGAGGTGTTCGCCATGGCGGTGAGGGTGCGCGCCCCGTCGCGGGTGGTGAAGGCGTAGGTGTAGAAGCCCTGGACGGTGCCCGTGTGCCCGTACACCGACGTACCGCACGACAGGTCGTAGCGGCGCAGACCCAGCCCGTAGAAACGGGTGTTGGTGGCGTCGGTGGGGGTCATGGTGAGCATCTGGTCCAGCAGCGCGGGCGCCACGAGCTTCCCGCTCACCAGGGCGGACATGAAGGTGGCGAGGTCGGCCGGGTTCGAGATCATCGCGCCGGCCGACTGCGCCCACGACACCGTCTGCTCGGTCGAGTCGACCAGCGGGGCGCCGGCCTCGTCCGGGGTCAGGTAGCCGTGCGCGTGCAGCCCCTTGATCTTCGTGTCGGGGTGCACGTACGAGGTGTTGCGCAGCTTCAGCGGCTTGATGATGCGGCGTTCGTACTCCTTGGCCACCGGCCGGCCGGTGGCCTTCTCGATGAGCATGCCGACGACCACGAAGTTGGTGTTCGAGTACTTGTACGCGAGACCCGGCTCGGTCGTGCGGGGCTCGGCCAGGGAGAGCTTGACCAGCTCCTCGTAGCCGAACACCCTGTTCCGTACGGCCTCGAAACCGGGGACCGTCTTGTCGAACATCGCGTTGGTGTAGTCCGCCAGCCCGCTGCGGTGGTTCAGCAGGTGCCGCACGGTGATCCGGTCGTCGGGCAGCAGCCCCGGCAGGTAGTGGTTGACCGGCCGGTCGAGCTCGATCTTCTTCTCGTCCACGAGCTGGAGCAGCACCACCGTCGAGAACGTCTTGGTGACGCTGCCGATCCGGAAGCGGGCCTGGGGATCCATGGCCTGGCCCGTACCGGTGTCGCGCACGCCGGTCTTCTCGACCCGGGTCTGCCTGCCGTCCGCGATCCGGGCCAGGGCGCCGGGGGCTCCGGCCGCGGTCGTGTTCCGCAGCGCCTGGGCCACGGCCTCCAGATCGGGATCGGGCAGGGCGGGGGCGGCCGTCCCGGCCGTCCCGGGGAAGGCGGGCGCGGCCTGGGCGGCGGTCGCGGGCGCGACGGCGGCCACCGTGGCCAGCAGGGCGGCGCTGACGGCCAGACGGCGGTTCAGGGGCAGGAGCACGTTGGTCCTCTGTACGGTCGGTGCGGTTGCGGGACCCGGAGGCCGCCTGCCGGAACGGTGCCGAGGGAGCAGTCGGCGGCCGAGTCGATCAAGAGCTTACGCAAGATCAGGCAAAGCCGGTCAGGGCGGGCTGCCCGAAGCCCCGTCACCGGCCGTGCGCACGCGCCCTGTTGACGCCCCGTCCGAACACCGCCGCCCCGGCGGGCACCCGTACCGGACGGCGGACCCGGATCCCCGGGCCCCGTACGGCTGCCGGCCGGGGGAGCCCCTACCGCGCCGTTCACCGGCGCGCAACCGGACGGCCGGCCGGGACGGGGCCCGCCCGCCCGGCGTCCGGCGGAATCCCGGGGGCCGAAATATGATGGGGCCCGGATCTTCGCGCGGCGGGAGCTGGGAGCCCATGGACATACCCCGGAGGGGTCCGTGACCCCTCGGCGCCAACCCCACCGGCCCGACAGCGCCGACCTGCTCAGCATGCTGGGCCGGCTCAGCGCCCAGGCCCGGGAAGGGGCCCGGTTCCAGCACGCCAGGGTCGAGCTGGCCGAGGCCCTCCAGCGCGAGATGCTGCCCTCCGCCCTGCCCGTACTGCCGGGCCTGCGCACCGCCGCCCGCTACGCGCCCGCCCAGCACGGCCTGGAGATCGGCGGCGACTGGTACGACGGGTTCCCGGTGCCCGACGACGCGCTCGCCTTCTCCGTCGGCGACGTACAGGGGCACGACGTGGCGGCCGCCGCGTTCATGGGGCAGGTCCGGGTCTGCCTGCGCGCCGTGGCGGCGGTCGTCGCCGACCCGGGCGAGGTGCTCCGCAGGGCCAACGAGGTGCTGCTCTCGCTCGACAGCGAGCTGTTCGCCACGTGCAGCCTGCTCCGCTACGACCCGCGCACCGGCGACCTCGCCAGCGCCCGGGCCGGGCACGTCCCCACCGTCTGGGCCACCGCCTCCGGCCGCTACGGCATCGCCGAGGACGCGGGCGGCCCGCCCCTGGGCACGGTCCCCGGCGCGCGGTACTCGGTGACCCGGCGCAGGCTGACCGAGCCCGGCTCCATCGTCCTGCTGACCGACGGCGTGGTCGAAGGGCCGTCGTTCCCGATCGAGGCGGGGCTGGAACGGGTGCTGCGGATCGTCCGGGACGGGGCCGGAGGAGACCCCGGCGAACTGGCGGCCGAGGTGATGAAGGTGGCCGACTCCACCGGCCACGCCGACGACGCCGCGGTCCTCGTCCTCAGCCACGACGCGGCAGGCCCCTGATCCCGGACGCCAGGCGTGTCACGCGCCACCCCGGCGGCGGGCTGTTGTCTGATGCTGTGGTGCGCACCGTGGAATGGCGAGGTCCGTCCGAAGCACTGCTCCGGATCCTCGGCGTCGCCGCCGCCTACTACCTGAGCGGCAGGCTCGGCCTGCTGCGGCAGGTGGTCGTCGAGGGCTCGGTCGTCACGCCCCTGTGGCCGCCCACCGGCATCGCGCTCGCGGCCCTGCTCTGGTTCGGCCCGCGGATCTGGCCGGGGATCGGCCTCGGCACGTACCTCGCCATCGAGGGGATCACCGCCTTCCGCCCCGTCGACCTCGTCATCGTCGCCTGCAACACGCTGGCCCCGCTGTGCGCGTACGGCCTGCTCCGCCGCGCCGGGTTCAGGCCGGAGCTGGACCGGCTGCGGGACGGGCTGGCGCTGGTCTTCCTGGGCGGTCTGGCGCCGATGCTGATCAGCGCCACCGGGGGTGCGGGCACGCTGATGGCCACGGGCGACCTGCCGCCGGAGAAGTTCTGGGGGGTGTGGTCGGCCTGGTGGGCGGGCGACACCATGGGGGTGCTGCTGGTGACCCCCCTGCTGCTGGCCCTGCGCCGGGCCCGGCTCCCCCGGGACCCGTACCGGGTGGCCGAGGCGCTCGCGCTGACCGCCGCGGCGGTGGTGGTGACCGCGGTGGCCACGCACAGCGGCCTCTCGCTGCTCTTCCTGGTCTTCCCCCTGCTCATCTGGGCCGCGGTGCGCTTCCAGCTCGCGGGCGCCGCCCCCTGTGCCCTGCTGGTGTCCGTCGTGGCCGTCGGCGCGGCCACCGAGCAGACCGGCCCCTTCGCCCGCCACAGCCTCCTGGAGGTCATGGTCAACCTCCAGGCCCTCAACGGGGCGGCGGCCCTGACCGGCCTGCTGCTGTCGGCCATGGTCACCGAGCAGATCAACATCCGGCTGAAGATCGAGGAGGTGTGCGAGGACCTCGCCGAGGTGGTGGCCCACCTCGCCCCCGGCCGGCGGGACGAGTGATCAGGGCAGCGGCACGCCCCGGGCCGTGGTCCAGAGCTCGTACCACTCCTCGTGCGTGAGGTCGGGCGCGCGGAGGGCCGCGTCGCGGCAGGCGCGGATCCGCTCCGGGCGCGCGGTGCCGACGACGGGTGCGATCCCCGCCGGGTGCCGGGTCAGCCACCACAGCAGCACCGACTCCGGGGTGGTGCCCTTCGCGCGGGCCAGGTCCTCCAGCAGCGCGGCGGTGGCGTGCTCGGCGGGCGTCCGCTGCCCGCCGGTGAACCGGCCCTGTGCGAGCGCGCCCCACGCCTGGAGGCGGATGCCGTGGTCGAGGCAGTGCTCCAGCGTCCCGAAGGGGAAGCCGTGGCCGGCGCCCTCGGGGGTGTTGAGCAGTACCCCGGCCTCCACCCAGGCGCGGCTGTGCAGGCTCATCTCCAGCTGGTTGGCCACCAGCGGCACGTCCAGCCGCGCCTGGAGGCGGCCGATCTGCGCGGCGCCCATGTTCGAGACCCCGAAGGCGCGCACCAGTCCCTGGCCGTGCAGGGACATCAGGGCCGCCGCGATCGCGTCCGGGTCGGCCAGGGGGTCGGGGCGGTGCAGCAGGAGCACGTCGATGACGTCGGTGCGCAGGCGTTCGAGGCTCTCCTCCACCCGCCGGACGATGCCGGCGCCGCGCAGGTCGTACAGGGCGGGGCCGCCGTCGGCGCCGGGCAGGCGGATGCCGCACTTGGTCTGGAGGGTGATGCGCTCGCGCAGGCCCGGCGTTCGGGCGAGGACCTCGCCGAAGACGGCCTCCGCCTTGCCGTGCCGGTAGATGTCGGCGTGGTCGAAGACGGTGATGCCGCTTTCGAGGGCCGCGCGTACGGCCTCCTCGGCGGCGTCGATGTCCTGCGGCCCGTACGGACCGGGCTCCCAGCTGCCGCCCAGTCCCATGCACCCGTACAGCACCCGGCCGCCGTGCGTACCCGTCTCGGTGTTCGTCGTCACGGGCCCCACCCTAAGGAGAGCCCCTAGTGGCGGCGGCGGTGGGTGCGGGCCTGGCCGGACCACCGGGTGACGGCGCCGCCCAGCCCGCACAGCCACCACACCAGGACGGCCGTAGCCGCCGCGTACGAGGGCCACATCAGCCGGCCGAGCGCCCAGCCGGTGGCGGCCACCAGCAGCGGCGGAGCGGTCGCGCAGGCCCATAGGGGGGCGCGGCGCACCAGCCGGACGGCCAGGCGGCCGCATGCGAACGCGGCCAGGGCGAAGAGGGCGAGCAGGAGCAGCGAGACGAGACCCACGGCGGTCGGAGCCTCCAGGTTCGGGAACGCAAGGACGATACGCGACCGACCCGCAGCGCAGATCCTGAACATCTCCTTGACTCCTCAAGCTTCTTCCGTGATGCTTGAGGAGTCAAGGAGGTAGCAATGAGTGATGTGCTGGATGTGTCCCTGCGCCTGGTGAAGGCCCAGACGGCGCTGGTGCGACGTTTCGACTCCCGTCTGGGGTCGCTGTACGGAGTCAGCCTGGCCGACTTCCTGGTCCTGCTCCACCTCGGGCGGGCGGAAGGCGGCCGGATGCGGCGGGTCGACCTCGCCGGGGCGCTGGGCCTGACGGCGTCCGGGGTGACCCGGGGGCTGGGGCCGCTGGAGCGGATCGGCCTGGTGGTGCGCGAGGCGGACGCCCGCGACGCGCGGGTGGCCTACGCCGCGTTGACGGACGCGGGACGCGAACGCCTGCGCGACTGCCTCAAGGCCGCCGAGCAGGTCGCCGCCGAGGTCTTCGCCGCGCCGCAGTGGGCTGCGGCCGACATCGACTCCCTCAGCGCGCTGCTCGCCCGCCTGGGCGGCACCGGACTGCCCGAGGACCGGGGCTCGGAGGGCTGACCGTGCGCGGGCCGGAGGTGGTGAACCCCTCCGGCCCGCGCGGCGGGTCGGGCGCCGGCCGGCGCGGTCCTCGCGGCGGGCCGGCTACCAGTAGTGCCGCCGTCCTCCGACCGCGTGGCCGAGGGCTCCGAGGATCCAGAGGATGAGGCCGATCACGACCAGGATGATGCCGATGGTCCACAGGATGGAAATGCCGACCACATAGCCGACGATCAGCAGAATGATACCCAGAATGATCATGGTGTTCTCCGATCTCCGGTGGTCGTCTGCCCACTTCCGGCCCCTCAATGCATCGCTGAGGGCACGAAGCGGCGCCGGGCGGCCGATGACCTCCGGCAGTGACGCCGCGACTACTGTGGGGTGAACACGCGGCGCCGCACGGGCGCCGCCACCCGTGCGATCTGGGGGGAATGGAATGGCACTTCAGCCTGCCGCCGTCGATCTGCTGGAGCTCAGCCCGGACTTCGTCCGGAACCCGTACCCGGTCTACGCGGCGCTGCGGGCGCGGGGGCCCGTCCACCGCGTGCGCACGCCCGACGGCGAGGACATGTGGCTGGTCGTCGGCCACGAGGCCTGCCGAACGGCCTTCACCGACCCGCGGCTGAGCCGCGACTGGCGCCGCTCCGGGGACGTCGGCCAGATCATCAACGCCGAACAGGACCACCCGGCGCTGGCGCACATGCTGATGGCCGACCCGCCGGACCACACCCGGCTGCGCCGCCTGGTGGCCCGGGAGTTCACCCCGCGCCGCATCGAGGCGCTGGCGCCGCGCATCCAGCAGATCACGGACGGACTGCTCGACGCCATGGAGGCCGACGGGGACCGCCGCGGCGACCTCGTGGAGGCCTTCGCGTTCCCCCTGCCGATGACCGTCATCTGCGAACTGCTCGGCGTCCCGGCCCTGGACCGCGACGCGTTCCGCGGCTGGTCCAACGAGATGGTCGCCCGCACCAGCCCGGAGGCGGAGGCCGAGGCGTACGCCGAGATGCCGCGGTACCTGAGCGGGCTCATCGACGCCAAGCGCGCCGAACCGGGCGACGACCTGCTCAGCGCGATGATCCACGCCGTCGACGAGGGCGGCGACCGGCTCTCCCCGGCCGAGCTGATCGGCATGTGCGTCCTGCTCCTCATCGCCGGACACGAGACCACCGTCAACATGATCGGCAACGGGATGCGCGCGCTGTTCGCCCACCCCGACCAGCTCGCCGACCTGCGCGCGGACCTCGGCCTGCTGGACGGCGCGATCGAGGAGATGCTCCGCTACGACGGCCCGGTCGAGACCTGCACGGAGCGGCTCGCCCTGGAGGACGTGAAGATGGGCGGGGTGGTGATCCCCAAGGGCTCCGCCGTGCTGATCGCCATGGCCGACGCGGACCGCGACCCCGCCCGCTTCGCGGAGCCGGACCGCTTCGACATCCGCCGCGACGCGCGTGGCCACATCGCCTTCGGCCACGGGCTCCACTACTGCCTCGGCGCGCCGCTGGCCCGGACGGAGGGCCGCATCGCGCTCCGCTCGCTGCTGGAGCGGTTCCCGGACCTGCGCAGCGATGCCGACGAGGCCGAGCTCTCCTGGGTGCCCGGCATGCTGATCCGGGGCGTACGGGAACTGCCCGTGCGCTGGTGACCACGGCCCCCGGCCGGCGCTACTCCGGGGCGGCGAGGTGCCCCTCCGCCGCCCGTACCGCTTCGTGGGTGGTGGGCCTGCCCATCAGCACGCACAGGGTGTAGGCCACGTCGTCCATGGCCCGCAGGGTGCCGGGGTTGGTGGGGTCGGCGGCGAGGCGGGCCTGGCAGCCGCGCAGGCGGGAGAGGACCTCCTCGGTCCGGGGCCGGCTCGGCAGGATCCCGACGTTCCGGAAGGCGCCCGGCGGCATGGGGGTGCGGGCCGCCTGCACCGCGCGCCGCAGGGCACGTTCCACGCGTACCGGCACCGGCAGGCCGAGCGAGCCGGCGACCATCGCCTCCGCCGCCTCGGCCGCCGTGATCCGGGCCCGGTCGGCCGCCGCGAGCAGGATCTGCTTCGCCTCGCGTGCCGAACAGGGCGTCGTGGCCATCAGCAGGCCCACCGCGCGCAGTTCGGTCGGCGCTTCACCGTGGGGCCGTCCCGGAAGGGGAGCGGCCCCGGCCGCCAGGGCGGCGGCGGACGGCGGATCACCAGGAGACGCCACGAAAGGATCCCTTCAGCGGGGTGTGCCCTCCCACGCTGACACAGGCGGTGACGTTCCGCATTCCGCCCGGGGCCGCCCCCGCGGGCCGGTTCCCGGGGCTGTGACCTCTCAGAACGCCGAGTTGGCGAACCAGCGGTCGAGCAGCTCCCCGTCCCCCGTGGCCGCGACCGCCGGCGCGGTGCGGTCCAGGCGCCCGTAGAGCACGAGCAGCAGGTCCGCCGCCGCGGCCCGGACCTCCGCCGCGGCGGGGGCCCCGGGTCCGTCCGCGACGAGGCCGAAGCCGTCGGGCCGCAGCCGGACCAGCCAGGTGCCGTCCGTGTCGGTGCACCGGAACCGGATGGCCTCGCCGGATCCGCGCAGGTGGGCGACCTTGGGGGCGAACAGGGCGGCGAAGGGCAGGTTGGCCAGGAACTCGTCCACGCCGTCCCGGGCGAGCTCGGGGTCGATCGCCGAACCGAGCCCCAGGGTCCGTTCGGCGTCGACGCGGTGCACGAGCGTCTCGAACAGCATCCGGCGGACCCAGAACCGGGCGTGTCCGTCCGCTCCCCACACCCACATGGGCGCGTCCAGGTCGGTGTCCGCGAAGACCTGCGCCGCCGCGGCGGCGCCGGCGCTCAGCCATGCGGCGTAACCGTCCTCGCGTGCGGGCAGGCCCAGGTCCACGTCGCGGCTCGTCGGCGGCTGCTGGATCCGCTGTCGCAGCAGCACCGAGAACCAGCGCTGCACACCGCCCGTGTGCCGGACCAGGTCGCCCAGCGTCCAGCCGGGACAGGTGGGCACGGGGGCCGTCGGATCGGCGTCCGCGAGCAGGGCCGCGAACCGGGCCGTCTCCGCCGCGACCGCGGCCCCGTGGTCGATCCGGTCGCCAGTGTGCATGGTGGGGCCCTTCCGTCCTGTCGTACGCGCGCCGTCGGCACTCTTTCACAGCCCCGGAGCGGGCCCGGAGCGGGGCCCCCGGAGCAGGGCCCCCGGCCGTCCCCGGAGCGCCCCCTCACCCGGCGCCGCCGGCCGGCCCCTCCCACAGGCGGCGCAGGTGGGCGTGGAGCACCTCCTCGGCCTCCTCCGGGGCGAGGTGCCCGATCAGGACGTGGGTGGTGAGGCCGTCCGCCAGGGCCAGCACGGCGCGGGCCTCACGCCCGGGATCCTGGGGAGCCGCAAGGCCGGCGCCCCCGCCGGCCTCCGCGATGAGGTGCGCGAACGCCTCCTGGAGGGCCGCGTAGTTCGCCCTCAGCGTCGCGGCGAGCGGCGGGCTGACCGCGGCCTGCGCGACGAAGGCGAGCCAGACCCGCGCCTCGGCCCGGTGCTCCGCCCGCAGCAGCGCGACCTCGGTGGCCGCGTGGCCCAGCGCGGAAGCCGCCGACTGGGCGGGGCTCCTGACGAGCCGGGCGCGCACGCGCTCGCCGATCCGCTCGCCGACGTACCCGAGGGCGAAGACCAGCATCTCCTCCTTGGTGGCGAAGCAGCGCTGCACCGCGCCCATCGAGACCTGCGCGCGGGCGGCGACGTCGCGCAGGGTGACGCCTTCCAGCCCGCGTTCGTCCGCGAGGTGGCAGACGGCTGCGGCGATGAGACGGCGCCGCTCCTCGTGGTCCACCTGCCGGGGCATCCCCGTCGCCTCCCCTGGTTCCGCCGGGCCGTACGGGTCCCCGCACGCGGCCCCAGCTTATTCGATGCGGGTGCATCACTTCCTCGGCTATGGTTCCGATGCAAGCGCATCACAACAGCAGGGGGAGGACCCGGGATCATGCAGGAAGCCATCTGGCGGCGGCCGGCCGCCGCGCAGGCGGAAGCGGTACGCAGTGCGGAGGTGTCGGCCGTGGAACTGGTCGAGAGCCACCTGGAGCGGATCGCCCGGGTCAACCCGCACGTCAACGCGGTGACCCAGCTCATGGCGGACCGGGCGCTCGAAGCCGCTGCCGCCACGGACCGCAGGCGCGCCGCCGGCGAGCCGCTCGGGCCGCTCGCCGGCGTGCCGTTCACGGTGAAGGAGACCACCCCCGTCGAAGGCGTCCCGACCACCTTCGGCGTGGAGCGCTTCCGCGACCTGGTGGCGCCCGCCGACGCACCCCCGGTGGCCCGGCTGCGCGCCGCCGGCGCCATCCCGATCGGGCACGCCAACATGCCCACCCTGGTCCTGGCCGGGATGCACACGCGCAGCGAACTGTTCGGCGACACCGTGAACCCCTGGGACCCGGCCCGCACCCCGGGCGGCACCAGCGGTGGCGACGCCGTCGCCGTCGCCACCGGCATGGCGGCCCTCGGCCTCGGCAACGACTCCGGCGGTTCCGTCCGGATCCCCGCCCAGTTCTGCGGTGTGGCGGCGCTCAAGCCCACCACCGGGCGCTTCCCCGCCGACCACCGCGTCCTCGGCCCCGACGACCCCGGTCCGGCCTCCCAGACCCTGGTCACCGACGGCCCCCTGGCCCGCACCGTGGGCGACCTGCGGCTGGCGTACGAGGCGCTGGCCGGCACCGACCCGCGCGACCCCCGGGCCGTCCCGGTCCCCGTCTACGGGCCCCCGCTGCCCGGGCCCGTGAAGGTCGCCGTGGTGGCGGACCCCGGCGGCCACGGCGTCCACCCGGACGTCCGCGCGGCCGTCGCCGACGCGGCCGACGCCCTGCGCGAGGCCGGCTACGACGTGCGCGAAGTGGCGGACGTGCCCCGGCTGGACGAGGCCCTGGAGGCGTACGGACTGCTCACCGTCACCGAGTTCGCCCCGAGCTGGCCGGTGGTGCGCGGCCTCCTCGGCGAGGGAGGGGACCGCTACATCGCGATGGCGATGGAACGCACCCCGCCCGCCACCGCCGCCGAGCTCGTCGCCCTCATGGGCACCTGGCTGAACATCCGCCGCTCCTGGGCCGGTTTCCTCGAGGAGTACCCGCTGTTGCTCGGCCCCTCCTTCACCGAACCCCCGGTCGAACCGGGGCTGGAGTCCCGCGACAGGGCGGGCCGGGACCGCGTCGCGACGGCCATGCGGCTGTGCACGGCCACCAGCTTCGTGGGCGTGCCCTCGGTGGCCGTGCCGACCGGCCTCTACGCCGGTCTGCCCGGCGGGGTCCAGATCGTCGGGCGCGCCTTCCGGGAGGACCTGTGCCTGGACGCCGCCCAGGCCGTCGAGGACCGGCTCGGCGTCCTCGCCCCGGTCGACCCCCGCCCGGCGGTCTGAGCGCCCGCCGGACCGGGACGCGGCCCCCCGCGGGACACCCCTTAGGGTTTGCCCATGGGTTTGACAGCGGGTCACGAAGGAGGAGCCCTGCCCGGTCCGATGGCGCCGGTGCAGGGCTGGCAGGCGCCGAGCGCGGTCGAGCGGGGGCTCTACGAGGCGAGGACCCGCGGCGACTGGCCCGCGTACTACGACCTCGTCGCCCGCGCGGACCTGTTCATGATGCAGTCGCGGGCCCAGATCGACGCGAACCCGGGCAACACCCGCTTCCACCCGTACTGGAACCCCCTGACCCAGAGCATGTGCCTGGCCGTCTACACCGGCGGCATGCTGCCGCCGCCCGCAGCCGACCCGGTCTACAACTGCTACGACCTCGGCTGGTTCGCGGAGGTCTGGAACGCGGACGACCCGCCGTACCTCGTCGTCAACCCCGGCAGCCCCTGCGAGGGGGTGCTCCCGGCCGGGCCGGAGGGCCGGGCCCTGTGGCAGCGCCACGCGGCGCAGGTGGAGCGCCCCGGGCTCGCCGGGGACGTCATCCACACCCTGGAGCTGGGCGGCCCCCGCGGCGGCCCGGTCGCCTTCGGCCTCGCCGTCGGCGCGCACATCGCCGTGCGCAACGGCCGCTACTGGAACGCGATGGCCTACCACGGCTGCGGCTACCTCGACGAGAAGCGCAGCCTGGAGCGCTGGTGGGGCGTCACCACCCGGGAGGACTGGCTGGAGACGGTGGAGCGGCTGCTGCGCGCGGGCATGGTCAGCGGTGTCTGGGAGTTCGTCCTGCAACTGCGCCGCTCCATGGCGCTGGACTTCGCGGGCCCCGTCGAGGTCGACCACTGGCGCCAGGCCGCCGCCCACGTGGTGCGCCGGCGCGCGGAGGCGGCCGCCGAGCCCCGGCTGACGGCGGACGGCGTCACCCAGGGCCGCCCCGTCACCCCGGCGGAGACCGAGG
This sequence comes from Streptomyces sp. NPDC048352, assembly GCF_040651895.1. Lineage (NCBI taxonomy): Bacteria > Bacillati > Actinomycetota > Actinomycetes > Kitasatosporales > Streptomycetaceae > Streptomyces > Streptomyces sp. NPDC048352. Next base: position 2,495 of record NZ_JBEZKZ010000018.1, on the reverse strand, counting down.
GCCAGGTGACGGGCGTGCAGCGGCTGATCGGCCGCATCGCCCGCTACGAGGCGCGCTTCCGCGCGGACGGCCTGCTGCCCGAAGGCGGCTTCGTACGCTCCGTCGAGGCCTGGGACTACGGCCGGGCCTCCGGCATGGCCCGGTGGGGCCTCGCCGCCCGCCTGGGCTCCCTGCAGGAGGCGGAGGCGGCGGTGGTCCGGGCCGGCCGTCTCGTCCAGCTCAACTACCGCTCGTGGGAGGACTTCTCCGCCGCCTACGTCCTCGGCCGCTGCCTCCACTTCGACGAGGAGGAGTTCGGGGAGTGGTACGAGACGGTCCTGGCCACCCACCGCGTCCTGACCACCGACCCCGCCAGCCCCTGGCGCACCCTCCCCTGGACCTGACCTGACCCGATCCGACCTGACCTGACCTGACCCGATCCGACCGGCCCCGGCCCGGGTGACGGCTCAGCGGCCGGGTTGGGCGCCGGCGGGCACCTCGTGGACCGTCCCGTCGACACCCGCCCGGTAGAGCCTGCCCGCCGAGAAGCCCCGGTCGCCCCGCCCGTAGGTGAGCTGCGTGGAGAGGGGGAGGCCCGACTCCACGGCGCACAGCCCGCCGTCCCCGGCCCGCCAGATCTCTCCCGCCGCATGGGTGGCGATCAGCGGGCGGCCCAGGCCGTCGAGGGTCAGCCCGTCGGGCAGGGCCAGGGCGTCTCCGGCGTCGGCGGAGAGCCAACGCCGGGGGTGCGCCGGATCGCCGACGGGGATCCGGTACAGCCCGGGGGCGACGGTCGTCTGGACCACGTACACCTCGCTCCCGTCCGGGGAGACGGCGATCCCGTTGGGCTGCGGCACCCGGGCCCAGGCCGGGTCGACCCGCCCGTCCGGGGTGACCCGGCCGATGCCGCGGCCCCCCAGGGTCGTGGTGTACACGGTGCCGTCGGGCGCGAGGGCGACGCCGTCGATCCCGCCGAGGCCGGAGGCGTACGTACTGACCGCGCCCGAATCCGGGTCCACGCGCAGCAGCTTCGAGGTGGGGAAGAGGTCACCGGTCAGCGAGTGCGCGAGGTCGTTGCCCGTGCCGACGAGCAGCTGCCCGTCGGGACGGACGACGATCCCGCCGTTGGCCCCGATGTTCCCGGTGAGCGCGACCGGGGCGCTGCCCGGCGCGTCGATGCGGTAGACCCGGCCGCTGAAGTAGGCGGTGGCGAACATCCGGCCGCGCCCGTCCACGGCGATCGATTCGACCCAGTCCGGCACCCGTGCCACCTGCCTCGGCGCGGCCGCCCCGGGGGCCTCGCAGCGGGCCGCCGCGTGCGCGGGCCCCGCGGCCGGCACGGCGGCGGCCGCGGCCAGCAGGACCGCTGCCGCCCATCCGGCGCGCGGCCCGCGCAAGGCGGCGCGGAACGTCCTGGTGAGCCTCATCGCTTCCCCTCCACGGTCGGACCCGGCTGCCCGTGAAGTATCGGCGTGCGCACCCGGACGCACCACCCCGCCTCTGCCCCCGGGGAAAGGGGCTGGGCTCAGGAGGGCTTGGCGGCCGAGAAGGCGGTGACGGTCGCCTTGTTGTCGCACAGGGCGAAGGTGCCGTCGGTCATGGCGATCTGGTGCGAGCCCGCGCCGGGGACGCCGACGACGAGGGTCGGGAAGCTGGCGGGAGTGGCACCCGAGACGCAGTACCCGTCCGCCTCGCCCTGGACGTTGACGAAGGTGAGCTTCGTCCAGGCGCGGGCGCCGGGCGCCAGCGGGACCGTGGACGCCGTGCCGCTGTGGGTGGTGGCGAGGGGGAGGTTCTTGCCGGGCGCGCCGTTGCCCGCGCCGGCGACCGTCGGGAACCCGTTCAGGGTGCAGGCGTGCTTCGAGGTGTTGGTGACCGCGACGACGGCGGCCCCGGTTCCGGTCCCCGGCGGGCGGACGGCGGCCTGCTCGGCGTCGGAGACCTTGACCTCGCTGATCGTGCAGGGCTTCCCCGCGCCGCCGGCCGGGGTGGGCGCCGTCCCGCCCCCGCCGGTGGAAGACCCGCCTGTGGAGGACCCGCCTGTGGAGGACCCGCCGCCGGAAGAGCCCCCGGTCGAGGAGCCGCCCGTCGGCGTCGGCGCGGCCGGTACCGAAGCCGCGGGCGCCGGGGGCGCCCCCGTCGCACCGTCGTCGGCCGGACCGCAGCCGGTCATCAGGGCGGTGGCCGCCGCGGCCGCCACCAGAGCCGCCGCCGTGCGGCGGACGCCTGCTGTGTACTGCATGGGGAGCTCCTCGGTGTCTGCCGGCCGGCCCCGCACCGGCACGCGCGTGGAGGGACACGCCGCCGCGCTCCGACGCAGTTCCCGGCCTGCGCGGTTGTGGCCGTCCTGTCACGCAACCATGACGTACGCCCGCCGGCCGCCCGGTGGAGAGCGGCGGGCGGCCGGGGCGCCTCGTACGGTACGCGGCGCCCCGGCCGCCCGGCACGGTCAGCACGACGGCCGACAACGACAAGCAGTACCAGGACGCCCGCATCATCTTCATCGACACCGAGAC